>JABDMM010000136.1 GCA_013001465.1 Chitinophagales bacterium
GTTTATGGCAACTGGCATAACAGTGCAAAACACCAGGTGATATATAGAGCTTCTGATCTCAATGCTGCCGGTTTGTGGGGAGGGCAGATCACTTCTCTTGCTACTTATGCTACAGCAGTTTTCTCAAACACTTCGTATTTTGATTTCCAGATCAGAATTGGTTGTACCAGTGACGATCAACTTTCATCTTATACAAATAATCTCTACACCGTCTTCCATCCTAAAACTGTAGCGATCAATCAAGGATGGAACCCACATGAACTAGATCTGCCTTTCGATTGGGATGGAGTTTCTAACCTCATAATCGAGTTCTGTTTCAACAATACATCCAATGTTAATTTGAATACTTTCATGGCTGCAACTGCAACGAATTATACTGCAATGTTGTACAGTTTTGGATCGAATAATATGTGTCTGATCAATGCAGGTGAAATTCCTTCGACAGTGAGACCGGATATGCAATTCACCATGTGTGCCGATACCGTGGATCCTCAGTATATCAGGAACTGGACCCCCGGTATAATAACTCTGGACTCAACCAGAGCTGTGACCAAAGCAGTCATAGACGACCCTGTGACCCTGAATTTTACCGCTTCAGATCAGTGGTGTCAAGGCGCTAATTTCGTTTTCATCGATGTTGATACGATGAATTCTGTTACTGCATTCCCTGATACTCTGCTTTGTGTAGCCGATACTTTGCGTCTTCGAACTAAAGTAAACGGTACCCCAACTAACGGGGCGTTTACCTACACCTGGTCACCAGCAGCTACTGTTTTAAACCCATCGCTTGGGAACCCTCTTGCAGTTCCTAACAGCACAACTCTATATAAGGTTAAAGTGGAAGGTGGTACATGCACAGTTGAGGATTCATTACTGGTTACCGTTGGCGGTATATCATATGATTCCAGAACTCAGAATGTCAGTTGCTTTGGAATGGATGATGGTTATGTAGTTCTGGAAAATATAACTTCTGCAAACACTCCCGTGAGTGTGAATTGGAGTTTTGGTCCATCTGTAGATTCTATCGGAGGACTTAACGGTGGATCTTATGTTGTAACACTCACAGACAGCGTTGGTTGTTTTGTGACCGACACCTTTGAAATATTGGAGGCAGATTCAATTCAAATTGACTTTGTCCCTACAAACCTTGATTGTTATAGTGATTCCAGCGGAGAAATTCTGGCTGGGGCAATTGGTGGAATATCTCCTTACAGTTATAGCTGGAGTAATGGTCAAAGCGGTATATCTATCACTCAACTTCATCCCGGTACATATTCTGTTATTGTTACCGATAGTGTTGGTTGTAGTAATGAAGATTCTGCGGCAATTACAGAACCACCTTTATTATTACTGGATTTAGATAGCATGGATGTCACAGCCAATGCAGGAAATGACGGTATGGTTTGGGCGAATGTAAGCGGTGGAACACTACCCTATAACTACATCTGGTCGAATGGTGGATCTTCAGATTCTCTTTCTAATCTGGCAGTTGGATGTTATAGCGTTACCGTGACAGATCAAAACGGTTGTTCTGTCACCGACAGCACTTGCATTATTGAACCAACATTAGTTATCCTTAATCTAAGCAAGACTTTGAATCCTTGCTATGGTGACAGTGTTGCCACGATTACTGTTGTAGCATCGAATGCAATACCACCATATAGTTATGCGTGGAGTACTTCTGTTCTTGATACCACAGATCTTATCACTGATCTCAAAGCAGGTGTATACACCGTCACTGTGACTGATTCTACCGGATCCTTCACAATTGCTTCTGATACAATTACAGACCCATTACTACTGCAAATTGATATCGATACGCTTTCGATTTCATGTTTCGATCAATGTGATGGAAATGGAACTGTATTAGTAAGCGGAGGTACATCGGGTTATACTTATCAATGGAATGATGGAGATATAAATGCAAGCAGAACGGATCTCTGTGTTGGCTCTCACTCCGTATCAGTTACAGACCTCAATGGCTGTATTGATTCACTGTCGTTTGCTTTGTCACAGCCAGATACGCTTATAGCTCAGGTTGTTTCGACTACTGATGTCAGATGTTATAATGGAAGTGATGGGCAAGTTAATATATCAGTGCAAGGAGGAAGCGGTAGTTACAACTATAATTGGTCAAATACAGCTGTTAGTCAGAATTTAAATAATATACAAGCGGGTGCTTATACAGTTACCGTAACCGACACAAAAGGATGTGAAGACAATACCAGTGCAACCATAACACAACCTACCGAAATTCTTCTCTCCCCTTCCGGATCAGACGCTAGTTGTTTTGGCTTCGCAGACGGAGAGGTGAGTGTTAGCAGCAGTGGGGGAATTCCACCTTACTCCTATTTATGGAGTAATAATGACCCGAACCAAACTGCAAGTAATGTTGCTGCAGGTACCTATAATGTTACTGTAACGGATGGGAATAGCTGCACTGTATCAACTTCGATGACGATCGATCATCCGGCTCAAATTCAAATACAATTCGCGACAAGCAACATTTCCTGTTATCAGGGAAGTGATGGTAGTGTGGTAGCTTCAGTTAGCAATGGTACACCATCGTATTCTTATAACTGGAGTACAGGTTCAGATGAACGATCGATAAATTCGCTTATTGCCGGACTTTATTATCTTACCGTTACAGATTCCAATGGTTGTACTCAAGCGACTTCAGTCGCCTTAACAGAGCCAGCTGAATTATTGAATAGTATTCAAACCGATTCGCTATCCTGCGCAGGACTAAGTGATGGAAGAGCTTCGGCTTTAACCTCCGGCGGTACACCACCTTACAATTATAGTTGGTCTAATGGAGTATTCTTAAATATCTCCGATGGCCTTTCTGACGGAACATACACGGTAACAGTTCTCGATGCAAATGGCTGTGAACTGATCGACACCGCAATTGTGTCTCAACCCAAACCAATAATATGGGCAGATATTCAAATTGACTCAACACTTTGTTTTAATGATAGTACGGGATCAATTGGTTTAACAGCTTCAGGAGGTAACGGTGGCTTTGAATATTCGATAGATGGGATAAGGTATAGTAGCAATTCATCATTCACCGGCTTGCATCGAGGCACACATACTGTCTTTACCCGAGATGAAAAAAATTGTGAAGAAGATACCACTTTATATGTAGCAGGACCACCACCATTTATACTGAATGTATCTCCTCAGGATACTGCAGTTGCACTTGGTAATAGCATTCAATTACTGTCTGCTTTTTATCCATATACTGATGAAGATGTGATCAGCTATAATTGGTCACCTTCAACTGGCTTGAGTTGCACAGATTGTCCAAACCCGATGGTAACTACTTATCAATCGGAACAAATGTACAAGTTGAAGATCATGTATAGCAACAATTGTATGGTTGTAGCTAATGTCACCGTGTTTGTGAAGAATGGTGTCGACTACTTCATCCCAAATGTATTTACTCCAAACAACGATGGACAGAATGATGTGTTTGAAATTTATGGTGAGCGAATTAAAACTGTACGGATGAAAATATTTAATCGCAGTGGCGAAAAAATATTTGAGTCTGATTCCCAAACTGAAGGTTGGAACGGAGTTTATCGAGGAGAAGTCGTTAACCCTGGCGTTTATGTTTATTTCGCTGAGATCGAATACTTAAACGGAAGCAGAGAGCTTACAAAAGGATCTGTAACAGTGATCCGATAGAATATATAGCAAATGAATCCAAACCTGGACCCATTTAATGAAAACCTGAGTGTAGAAGATCAGGCAATCGAACAAACTCTTAGACCTTCACAGCTCGAAGAATTTCAAGGTCAGCCGGCTATTATTGATAACTTAAAAGTATTCATAGAAGCTGCAAAACTTCGTTCTGAATCGTTAGATCATGTATTGCTTCATGGCCCGCCAGGATTAGGTAAAACGACACTTGCAAATATTGTAGCTCACGAGCTTAATGTTAATATAAAAATAACCAGTGGACCGGTACTCGAAAAACCTGCTGACCTTGCCGGTTTATTAACCAATTTAGAAGATCGTGATGTTTTGTTTATCGATGAGATCCACCGTTTGAGTCCGGTTGTTGAAGAGTATCTATATGCGGCGATGGAGGACTTTGCAATTGATATCATGATCGACAGTGGTCCAAATGCCCGTACGGTTCAGTTGGATCTTAATCCATTTACGCTAGTGGGAGCAACCACCAGGTCAGGTTTATTAACCGCTCCACTAAGATCACGATTTGGAATTACATTGCGTGTCCAGTACTATCCTGTTGACGTTTTAAAGCGAATTATTATCCGTTCCTCCGGAATTTTAAATATTCAGATCGAAGAATCAGCTGCAAATGAAATTGCAAGACGAAGCAGAGGGACTCCAAGGATCGCAAACTTGTTACTCAAAAGAGTCAGGGACTTTGCTCAGATCAAAGGGACTGGGAATATTGACCATGAAATAGCAAAATTCAGTCTGGAAGCTTTGAATGTCGACAGTCATGGCCTTGATGAAATGGATAACAAGATACTTTCAACGATCATAGAAAAATTTAGCGGCGGACCAGTTGGCATATCTACCATTGCGACTGCTGTAGCAGAAGAAGCCGGAACTATCGAAGAAGTGTATGAGCCATTCCTTATACAAGAAGGATACCTAAAGCGAACTCCACGAGGAAGAGAAGCGACTGAGAAATCTTATCAGCATTTGGGTATCACTCCACCAGGTAGAGAGCAGCGGTTATTTTGAGGATTTTTCGAATGCTTATTAGTTGATTAGTTGACTGGTGGATTAGGAAATTGGTGTCCTTAGATAATTGTAGACGCAAGTAAACGATGTGAAGATGATGGTGCGGCTACGCCACTTCGTAGAAAATCCTAAACCCAATAGAACTCTGTAATAGCTTTTAAAAATCTTTCTCCGGACCAACCATTAACCAGTTAACCAATTAACTAGTCAGCCAATTCACCAATCCACCAATAACCAAAAATCAATTAAAAAAATACATCGTCCTCAATCCCAAAATATTATTATACTGTCCCCGGTTTTTAAAATTACTCTCATCAAATCTTTCACCAAGACTTAGTACAGAGTACTGAAAGTGGATATTGACGCCAAACTGTTGTTTGATCAAGAAAGTTACATTAGCAACAGCGCTAAGGCTCCAATCTGAATAGGGATTTGGATCGGTATCGTGAATTGGAATTCCACCTACAAATTGTTTATAGCGAACTAATCGACCCAACGCAATTCCGCCTGAAAAAATAGCGATCTCTTTATCGTGGTAATTGAACTGGATCGGAATGTCCACATAATCGATAATGATCTTTCGGGAGCTGAAACTATTCTTTGTATTAAAAGATGATTTTGCGCCTTTTTGAGAATAAAGCAAACTTGTGCTGATCGAAAAACGCTCATCAAGCACAAAGTAAACGATCGCTCCGCTGTTCAAACCAAACTTTTTAAAGCCTCCCATATCATCACCATCGATCTGCGTGGCATTAAAACCAAGAATTAAACCACCTCTAAAGCGAGCATCATCAGAATTTTGAGAATAAACGTTTATTGTTAATAATAAAGAAGCTAGTAGGATAAAGGATTTGATCACTTATTTTATATTTGATGTAATAATAAGATTTGATGATAAAATATACTAAGACAACGCTTAAAAAGTTCGAACTATTATGCGAGGAAGCCGGATATAAGATCCGATATGAAAAAGGTCAGTTTCAACCGGGTTACTGTTTGTTGGAAACTAAAAAAGTTATCGTCATTAATAAATTTTTAAGTACCGAGGGAAGAATAAGTACTATAGCAGACCTTCTTGAATTACTCGATATAGAAGCTGAAATACTTTCAAAACGCTCTAGAGAACTTTACCTTGAGACCATGAACCAAAAGGTAAATCTATTTTGAAAGTCACCTTTCTCGGTACAGGAACTTCCAGTGGTGTCCCTATGATAGCTTGTGATTGCGAGGTTTGTCAAAGTTCAGATCGAAAAGATAAGCGACTTCGCTGCTCGATCATTGTCGAAACCGATATTGGAAACAATATTGTGGTGGATATCGGCCCAGATTTCCGTCAGCAAATGTTAAAGGAAAATGTGAATGATATTTCAGCAGTTCTGATAACCCACTGCCATAGAGACCATACAGCCGGACTTGATGATATCAGGGCATTCAATTTTAAACTGAAAAAAGATATTAGTATTTATACAGATAGACATACTGAAGATGAGATCAAGCAGCAGTTTGCGTATATCTTTGCGAAGTCACCTTATCCGGGACTACCCAAGATCAATCTGATCAACTTCAAGGATGACCCTTTCACTGTTGAAGGAGACGAAATAATACCGATTAAAACACTGCATCACAAATTACCCGTCTATGGATTTCGCTTAGGAAACTTTACTTATATTACGGATGCTAATTACATTTCGGACGAAGCAATACAGAAAATAAAAGGGAGCAAAGTATTTGTAATCAACGCATTGCGGAAAGATAAACACGTTTCCCATTTTACTTTGGAAGAAGCTTTAGAGATTATTGAGAAAGTCGAACCAGAGCAGGCATATCTGACACACTTAAGCCATCAGATGGGTTTGCACGATGAAGTATCAAAAGAACTTCCACCAAATGTTAGCATTGCTTACGACGGTTTACAAATAACAATTTAGATGAAGATAATACTATTTCTATGTCTGACATTCTTATCTCTGTTGACCTCAGCTCAAGAGGTTAAAGACGGTTTAGACAAAAAGCTGAACGATGCTTTTGACCCAATAGCTTCATGGTGGGAGAATTTGATCTTTTACAGCATTCCCATCGGTAGTGGTAATACACTTCCAATTGTTCTCATTATTCTTATAGGCGCTGCGACTTTTTTCACCTTCTACTTCAATTTTGTGAATGTTAGAAAGTTCAAGCTTGCGATAGATATTGTAAGAGGAAAGTACACACCCCCAAAAAGCGAACCTCAGGATGATCATGATCACTTAGATACCATACAGGCTGAAAACATTCAGGGAGAGGTGAGTCACTTTCAGGCACTAACTGCAGCGCTTTCAGCGACTGTTGGCTTAGGAAATATTGCCGGAGTTGCAATTGCTATTGCCATTGGAGGTCCGGGTGCTACGTTTTGGATGATCCTTGCTGGTTTGATTGGGATGTCATCAAAATTCGTGGAATGCACACTCGGAGTGAAATATAGAGAAGTGGATGCAAATGGAGTAGTATTTGGCGGACCGATGTATTATTTGAAAAAAGGACTTGCAGAGAAGGGTCTGGTTAAAATTGGAAAAATCCTGGCGGTTGTTTTTGCTGTGATGTGTATTGGAGGATCATTTGGTGGTGGAAATATGTTTCAGGCAAATCAGGCAGCTGCCCAGTTTATTCAGCTATTCGATGTGCAGAGCGGTTGGATAGGAACTGCATTTGGAGTTCTTTTAGCTGCTTTAGTTTTTGTTGTTATTGTTGGCGGTATCAAAGGAATAGCAAGGGTCACAGAAAAGATCGTTCCTTTTATGGCGGTGCTTTATGTTATTGCAGCACTTATTATAATTGTACTCAACATCAATTATCTGCCTGCTGCTGTTTCTTCGATTATTACTGGCGCTTTTAAACCTATTGCTATCGCCGGAGGTTTTGTTGGAGTCCTAATTCAGGGATTCCGAAGAGCAGCATTCTCAAATGAAGCCGGCGTTGGATCAGCTGCCATAGCGCATTCAGCAGTACGTACCAGTCATCCTGTTAGTGAAGGCCTGGTTTCACTTCTAGAACCTTTTGTCGATACTGTTGTCATTTGTACCATGACCGCTTTGGTCATTGTATTCTACAATATGGACAATAACTTTACATATGGCAATCTGGCTCCAAATAATGAAGTGATCATGAACACGATGGAAGGAACCCTCGGCGGTGTGGAGCTCACTTCGATTGCTTTCAATTCCGCGATCCCAGGGTTCTCTATACTATTAACACTGGCTGTGATACTTTTTGCATTCTCTACCATGTTATCCTGGTCATATTATGGACTTCAATCCTGGAAGTATTTATTCGGAAGAAGCAAGATCGCTGATATATCATATAAACTATTATTCTGCCTTTTTGTAATACTGGGAGCAGCGGCGCAAATGGATGCTGTCGTCAAATTTTCGGATGCCATGATATTTGCAATGATCTTCCCGAATGCTGTCGGATTGATCATACTCGCACCTAAGGTTAAAGAAGAGTTAAAAAATTATATAAGTAAAATAAAAAGCGGCGAAATTAAACGGTATTAAATATTATGAATGAAGGAGATGATAGAAGCTTTTTTCTCTTATTCCTCAAAAGAGAGAAGAGGTTTGCTAGTGTTGGTTGTGATAGTTGTAATTATAAATGCTTTAAATTTTACTTTACCACTCTGGTATAAAAGAGGAGATCGGTTTAAGATTGAAATACAGAATTTTTATGAAACCGAAGTGTTCGCTGAAGATTCATCAGCAGAGCAGCAGAAATCTGTAAGATCAAAAGATTCCTTGTTTTCATTTGATCCAAATACACTCAGTGAACATGGTTGGATATTGTTGGGTTTAAAACCCAAGACAGTGAAAACAATATTAAACTATCGGGCTAAAGGCGGTAGGTTTTTTAATGCAGAGGATCTGCAGAAAATATATGGCTTATCAGCACCAGATTATCTCAGATTTCAGCCCTACATCAATATAAAAGAGGAAAAGAAGATATATAAAAAGTATGTCAAAAAGACGAAGGATGAGGTTAAGGTGGGTTTGAATTCCGGCATGGAAGAAGATTGGAAAAAACTGAAGGGGATTGGCCCTGTTCTCTCGGCCAGAATTGTGAAATTCCGAAATGCACTTGGCGGGTTTCATTCTGTGGAGCAGCTTAAAGAAGTATACGGATTGCCCGATTCGATATATCAAAGTATTACATCATTCATTGTGACAGATAGTATAGAAATTCCTATTTTTGAGCTCGCATCTGCAACGGTAAAAGAACTGAGTAGCCATCCTTATGTCTCATATGCTGAAGCAAAAGCTATATTGAATTATAGAGATAATATAAGAACAATAGATTCTCTTCAGCAGTTAGTAATCGAGAACATCATTAACGAAGAAAAATTAATCAAATTAAAACCATATATCAGTCCTTGATAATTATAAATATTTAAAATGAATTTTAACAAATCAGATAATCAAAAGATGGTCATTCAAATGGCCAGAGACTTCGCCAAAAAAGAAATACTACCACATGTCATGGAATGGGATGAATCTCAGACCTTTCCTGTGGAAACATTCAGGAAAATAGGAGAGATGGGCATGCTAGGCGTTTTAGTACCTGAGGAGTATGGAGGATCCGGATTTGGTTATCATGAATACATTGAGATCATATCAGAGATATCAAAGGTTTGCGGATCGATAGGTTTGTCCGTCGCTGCCCACAATTCCCTTTGCACCGGACATATACTTCAGTTTGGTAGTGAAGAGCAAAAGATGCGATTTTTACCTAAGCTTGCGAGTGGGGAACATATTGGTGCATGGGCATTAACTGAGCCAAATACAGGATCTGATGCCATGCGAATGAAAGTAACAGCAAAGCGCGATGGTGACGATTTTATTTTAAATGGAACAAAGAACTGGATCACTCACGGCATATCATCAGATGTGGTTGTTGTTATTGCCAGAACAGGTGAATTACTGGATTCTCGAGGGATGACAACATTTGTTGTTGAAAGAGGAACAAAAGGATTGCTTGCAGGAAAGAAAGAGAATAAGTTGGGAATGAGAGCTTCCGAAACAGCACAAGTTATATTCGAAGACTGCAGAGTATCCGAAAAAAATATTCTTGGGAATGAAGGTGATGGATTTATTCAGGCGATGAAAGTACTTGATGGCGGACGAATTTCCATTGCTGCATTAGGCCTTGGAATAGCGAAAGGAGCTTTTGAAGCAGCCGTGAAATACAGTAAGGAAAGAGAGCAATTCGGAAAACCGATCAGCAAGTTTCAGGGAATCAGTTTTAAACTAGCCGATATGGCATTAAAAATTGAAGCTGGAGAGTTACTTTCACATCAGGCAGCAGATTTGAAGAACAGAGGTGAGAAAGTAACAGTTGAGTCGGCAATGGCCAAATATTTCACCTCAGAAACAGCGGTAGAGGTTGCTACTGACGCTATTCAGGTATTCGGCGGATATGGATACACTAAAGACTATCCGGTAGAAAAATTCTATAGAGACTCCAAACTCTGTACAATAGGAGAGGGAACATCCGAAATCCAGAAATTGGTAATCGCAAGAGAATTACTCAAAGAAAAGGAAGTATTGAGTTTTTAAGCGAAATACTGTGGAAATTGTTCTGTTATTTTTGTAAGTTTAGTAAAGATAAATTCGAGGATACATGTATATAAGTTCATTCTTGAACTATATAAAATTTGAGAAAAGATACTCCCCTCACACGGTCATTTCATATGAAAATGATTTAAAGCAGTTTTTGAGTTATATCACAGAAGTTTATTCCATAAATATATTATCTGAGGTTGATTCCTATCAAATACGATCTTATATTGTTGATCTGATGGATAAGGGGAGCAACGCCAGCAGTATTAAGAGGAAACTTTCATCGCTAAATTCATTTTACAAGTATTTAATTCGCAGTGGAAAGATGGAAGGCAATCCAATGCAAGGAATTTCAGCTCCTAAGCAAAGCAAGCTTTTACCAACATTTATTACAGAAAATGATTTAGATAATTTAACGAAGAAGGATATACAGGAAACTGACTTTGAGGAGATCAGAAACGAATTGATACTTCATATTTTATACAGCAGTGGAATCCGCAGAGCGGAGCTAATCAACTTGCACGATGATTCTATCGATGAGTATAAATCACAGATGAAGGTGTTAGGAAAGAGGAATAAAGAGAGGTTGATACCACTATCCAATGAAACGATAGACAGAGTCAATATTTATAAGGAAATCAGGAATAAAGAAGTTTTGAATAGAGATGAAAGCTATTTATTTGTAACATTAAAAGGAAAGAAGTTGTATCCTAAATTAGTCTACAATGTAGTCAAGAAGTATTTATCAGTAGTAACAACACAAGACAAGAAAGGACCTCATGTACTTAGGCATACATTTGCTACTCACTTACTAAATAATGGAGCAGATATCAATGCGATCAAAGAGTTATTGGGACATAGTAACTTAGCGAGTACGCAGGTTTATACACATAACTCGATAGAGAAATTAAAGAAAGTACATAAGCAAGCACACCCAAAATCATAATAAAAAAAGAGCCTATGAATCTCCACATCCATGCAGTCAATTTTAAAGCTTCAGATCAACTGGAGGAGGTAATTGACGAGAAAGTAAAAAAATTAGTCAAACATTTTGATAAGATAATAGATGTTGACGTGTATTTAAAACTGGAAAATCATCAACAGATCAAAGACAAAATCGTTGAATTAAAGGTACATGTACCTGGCGATGTCTTGTTTGCATCTGAAATTGCAAAAACGTTCGAAGAGGCTCTTTCAGAGGTAGTTGTAGCAATGAAAAAGCAGCTTGGGAAACACAAGGAAAAATACGCTAAATAAAACCTGTAAAATCTTTTTTTCGAAGGAAATTATGCATAAATTTGCGTCCATTTTGGAGGTAACTATCTCCTGATGCAAGTTTTTTGAAAAAATTTTTATTCATAACTGATTCATTGCCAATGTAGCTCAGTTGGCTAGAGCAGCTGATTTGTAATCAGCAGGCCGGGGGTTCGAGTCCCTCCATTGGCTCTTTTGCATGAAACAGGGCAAGCTGGGGGGATACCAAAGCGGTCAAATGGGGCAGACTGTAAATCTGTTGGCTACGCCTTCGTAGGTTCGAATCCTGCTCCCCCCACTAGTTTTGAAGGTGGGGCAATGAATAGAAAATAAGCGGGAGTAGCTCAGTTGGTAGAGCATCAGCCTTCCAAGCTGAAAGTCGCGGGTTCGAGTCTCGTCTCCCGCTCTATTTTTGGATCAGTTACCCGGTAGGCGAGAAAAAGCCGGTGTAGCTCAGTGGTAGAGCGTTTCCTTGGTAAGGAAGAGGTCACGAGTTCAATTCTCGTCATCGGCTCATTGAAATACGGAATTGTTAACTAATTATAATAAGCATTTAAAATAAACACTTTAAAATTCGATAAAAATGGCTAAAGAAAAATTTGTAAAGACCAAACCGCACGTTAATATTGGTACTATCGGTCACGTCGACCATGGAAAAACAACGTTAACGGCTGCCATAACTTCTGTTCTTTCTTCTAAAGGATTAGCTGAAAAGAAAGATTACGATTCAATTGATGGTGCTCCTGAAGAAAAAGAAAGAGGTATTACGATCAATACTGCTCACGTTGAGTACGAAACAGATTCAAGACACTATGCTCACGTTGATTGTCCCGGTCACGCGGATTATATCAAGAACATGGTTACAGGTGCGGCGCAAATGGATGGTGCAATTCTAGTAGTTGCAGCAACAGATGGTCCTATGCCTCAGACTAGAGAGCACATTCTTTTAGCCAGACAGGTTGGTGTGCCTCAAATCGTTGTATTTATGAATAAAGTCGACCTTGTTGACGATCCTGAATTCCTTGAATTAGCAGAAATGGAGATCAGAGATCTTCTCAGTTTCTACGAATTTGATGGAGATAATATTCCAATTATTAAAGGGTCGGCCTTAAAAGCTCTTGAAGGAGATGCTGAAGGTATCAAAGCAATTGAAGAACTTATGAATTCAGTTGATAGCTTTATCCCGGTTCCACCAAGACCGATCGATAAGCCTTTCTTGTTATCTGTTGAGGACGTATTTTCTATCACAGGTAGAGGTACAGTCGCTACAGGTCGTATTGAGCGTGGTATAGTAAAAACCGGAGAAGCAGTTGAAATCGTTGGTCTTAGAGAAGCTCCAATGAAATCGACTTGTACAGGAGTTGAGATGTTCAGAAAGATCCTCGATGAAGGTGAAGCTGGAGATAATGTTGGAATCCTGTTAAGAGGTGTTGAAAAAACAGACATCTCAAGAGGTATGGTTATCTGTAAGCCTGGATCGATCACCCCACATACAGAATTTAAGTGTGAGGTTTACGTATTGACAAAGGAAGAGGGTGGACGTCACACTCCATTCTTCAAAAACTACCGTCCTCAGTTTTATTTCAGAACGACAGATGTAACTGGTGAAGTTACACTTCCGGATGGAGTTGAGATGGTAATGCCCGGTGATAACGTAACATTAACTGTGAAGCTTATTTACCCTATCGCAATGGAAAAAGGATTGAGATTTGCGATCAGAGAAGGTGGAAGAACAGTTGGTGCCGGACAGGTTACTGAAGTACTTAAATAATTATTATAAGGAAGCAAGGGGTGTAGCTCAATTGGCAGAGTAGTGGTCTCCAAAACCATTGGTTGGGGGTTCGAGTCCCTCCTCCCCTGCAAAAAAATTGATGGAGTATGAATAAGATTAAACTTTATTTGCAGGAGACCTACAATGAATTGATGTACAAAGTTACCTGGCCTACTTGGTCAGAACTTCAGAATAGTGCTGTGGTCGTGTCCGTTGCTTCTTTATTGATCTCTTTGGTAGTATTGGCAATGGATCAAGTGTCAAAACAATCTTTAAGAGCAGTATATAAAATGTTGATAGGATAATTTATGACTTCAGTAGAGACAAAATGGTATGTTCTCCGCGTGATGAGCGGTAAAGAACGGAAGATCAAGGAACAATTGGATTCCGAAATATCTCGCTCCGGTTGGGAGGATATTATCGTTAATGTGCTTGTCCCTACGGAGAAGATATATAAAATTAAAGCCGGTAAGAAGGTGATCAAAGAGAGAAACCTCTTTCCTGGCTATATGTATTTAGAGGTGAACCCAGACCGATGCAATGATGAGATCCTTTCCGAGATCAGAAGTATGACTAATGTCATTAACTTCCTTGGAGGAAAGCAACCTGAAACGCTAAGAGCGATCGAAGTTCAAAAGCTTTTAGGAAAAGTGGATGAAATGTCTGAAGCCGGAGAGACTATGAATGAACCGTTCATTGTGAATGAAACTATCAAGATCATCGACGGTCCATTCAACGACTTTTTGGGAACCATCGAAGAAATATATGAGGAGAAGAAGAAACTGAAGGTAATCGTTAAAATTTTTGGAAGAAGAACACCTGTTGAGTTGAATTTCATGCAGGTAGAAAAGGTATCATAAATCATGGCTAAAGAATTAGAAAGCTTTATTAAGTTACAGATACGCGGTGGACAAGCAAACCCTGCTCCTCCGGTTGGTCCTGCGTTAGGTGCCAAAGGTGTGAACATTATGGAGTTCTGTAAAGCGTTTAATGCGCGTACACAAGATCGTCCCGGACAAGTTCTGCCTGTAGTTATCAATGTATATAAGGATAAGTCCTTCGACTTTATCATAAAAACTCCTCCAGCGGCAGTTTTGCTTATGGAAGCAGCGAAAAAGAAGAAAGGCTCTCCTGAGCCTAACAGGCAAAAGGTAGCTAATGTTACTTGGGATCAAGTCAGACAAATTGCAGAAACCAAAATGCAGGACTTAAATGCTTTTAAAGTGGAATCAGCAATGAAAATGGTTGCCGGTACAGCGAGAAGCATGGGATATACCGTTTCCGGCAAAGCGCCATGGGAAACTCAAAATGAGAACAACTAAATCATTAATCGTGAAGTTAACTAGAAAAAGAAAAGCAGCAGAGGAAAAGGTCGAGAACGAGAAGGTATATTCTCTCGAAGAAGCTTCGAAGCTGATCAAAGATATTAATACTGCAAAATTCGATGCTTCTATCGATATGCATATCAGATTAGGTATCGATCCTAGAAAAGCAGATCAAGCGCTTAGAGGTACAGTTTCTCTTCCTCATGGAACAGGAAAATCTAAAACAGTTTTAGTTTTCTGTACTGATGATCAGGCAGAGGAGGCTAAAGCAGCAGGAGCTGATTATGTTGGATTAGAAGATCTTATGGAGAAAGTTGAGAAAGGCTGGACGGATTTTGATGTCGTTGTTGCTGCCCCTCAGGTAATGCCCAAGATCGCTAAGCTGGGAAGGATTCTCGGCCCCAGGAACCTTATGCCAAATCCTAAGTCAGGAACGGTAACCGCTGATATCGGTAGCGCTGTTGCTGATGTTAAGAAAGGAAAAATATCTTTTAGAGTAGATAAATTCGGAATTATACACTCATCGATCGGTCGTGTTTCTTTTAATGCAGATCAAATCGAAGAGAATGCAACTGAATTGATCAAGACGTTGGTGAAAATGAAACCATCAACAGCTAAGGGAATTTATATAAAGTCAATATCTATGGCCAGCACTATGAGCCCTGGGTTATTCATAGATTCTAAATCCGTAAGCGGAATTTAATATGAAAAGAGCAGATAAAAACGCGTTGATCGAAGAGTTGAAGGAGAAGATCTCCTCTACAGAGCACTTTTATATCACAGATTCATCAGCGTTAACCGTTGCAGCAGTAAATGATTTCAGAAGACAATGCTTCGAGAACGACATCGAATTTAAAGTAGCCAAGAACAC
>JABDMM010000130.1 GCA_013001465.1 Chitinophagales bacterium
GCAATATATCTTTTGGCAGTTGGGTCAAGCTTGAAGACTACGTCTATCTCGGTGCTCTTGGAAAAGGAAAACTGATCCTGGGTGATAACGTGGGTATCGGTGCCTTTAGCCGGTTGATCGTTTCAACTTCTTTCAACAATATTGGAGAGTATATAAAAATAGGTAACAATGTTGGGATCGGTGAATTCGCTTATCTCGGTGGTGGCGGTGGACTGGACATCGGTGATGATTGCATCATCGGTCAGTACCTGAGTTGTCATCCGGAAAACCACAATTTCAGCGACCCTTCAAAAATGATAAGAGAACAAGGTGTGACCCGCGAAGGGATATCGATCGGTCGCAACTGTTGGATAGGTGCTAAGGTGACCATTCTGGATGGTGTACGGATCGGAGCCAATTGTGTGATCGCAGCAGGATCGGTCGTTACCAAAAGCATGCCTTCAAATTCCGTGATCGCCGGAGTTCCTGCACGAGTGATCAAGAGCACGGTTCAGTTAGAAAAAACAATTGCATAACAAATAATAAAATCACAGACATGAAAACAATTTTAGCAACAACATATGCATTGAATCCTACCAAAGGATCGGAAGATGGTATGGGATGGAACTACGTTTCTCAGATTGCAAGGCACAATAAGGTTATTGCCGTTACAAGGAAAAACAACAGGGAAGGGATCGAGAAATATATGGAAGAAAACCCTTTGGAATATTATGAGAATATCAGTTTCTTATATTTTGATCTCCCCGCATATCTGAGATTCTGGAAGAAAGGAAGCCGTGGAGCTATGCTCTATTTCTACTTATGGCAAATGTGCATGCCTATTTTTATCAAGATGCAGAGTATCGAATTCGATATAACACACAACCTGAATTTTCACAATGACTGGACGCCTTCTTTTCTATGGATTTTGGGTAAACCCATGATCTGGGGTCCGGTTGGGCACCATCCAAAGATCCCCAGACAGTTTCTCCTTCCGGTCTATGGATGGAAAGCATACCTGAAGGATAGGGCTACCTGGATATTGAAGAAAATGTTCTGGAACATTGATCCTTTTGTGAAGCTTACGAAGAGCAAAGCTTCTTTTATATGGTGCATGAATAGTAGCGTAAAGAATGTTTTGGAAATTAAAAAGGAAAAAATGTGGGTGATCCCTTCAGTTGCATCTGAAGATATAAACTATACCCCGGGAGCAGGAAAAGGATTTAATGTATTGTCGGTTGGCCGTTTTGTACCATTGAAAGGTTTTGATGTCACCATCAGATCGTTTGCTAAGTTCTATGATCAACTGGACGATGCGGGCAAAAAAGAGTCGAGGCTCACTTTGGTAGGTAAAGGACCGGAGAAAGATCGTCTTGTAGGAATTTGCAATGAACTCGGAATTTCTCACGCAGTCACATTTATCGATTGGATCGAACGGTCAAAGCTCGATGAGATCTACCGGGATGCAAGCATTTTTCTATTTCCTTCTCATGAAGGTGCCGGCATGGTCGTTCCTGAAGCGATGTCATATGGATTGCCTGTGCTCTGCTTTGACAATGTCGGTCCGGGTGAATTTGTTAATGAACATAGTGGGGTCAAAACTCCTTACCTGGCATACAATAAGAGTGTTGAGATGTTTGCTGACTGTCTGAAGCGACTGCATTCTGACAGATTCTGGCTATACCGATTATCAGTTGGTGCAAGAGACCGCTATGTAAGGGTATTCGAATGGAATACAAGGGGGGAACTGCTGAAGCAGATCTACCAGGAAATACCTGATCAACAGATGGAATGCCAACTGGTTCCCAATATGAAATTTCAACACATCGCTTAAATCTAACAGATATGTTAAAAGATAAAAAAATAGTATGCGTGCATTTGCTGAACGATTTCAGTGGAAGCCCGCGAATTCTCTCACAGGTGGTCAAAGCTTTTGTGAATGAAGGTAGTGAGGTGGACTTATATACTTGTAAAAGCAAGAATAAAGGCTTCCTTTCAGATATTCCCGGAGTGAACTACCGTGACTTCTATTATCGATGGAGTTCAAATAAGATGATCACTTTGGTTTTCTTTCTCTTCAGTCAGTTTCTGTTGTTCTTCAAAATGATGAAGTATATGAAAAAGGATGTGATATTTTATATAAATACTATTCTGCCATTCGGAGTGGCACTTGCAGCCAAACTGATGAACAAGAAAGTAGTGTATCATGTCCATGAAACTTCAGTAAAACCGGAGATCCTCAAAAAGTTTCTCTTTCGTATCGTCAGATATACCGCTTCAGATGCTATATATGTGTCCAACTTTCTCCTTCAGCAGGAAGAAGTACCCAATGTTAATTGTCATGTAGTTCACAATGCGCTTACAGATGAGTTCATTGCTGAAAGTTCAAAATTTCAACCATCCCAACATGATGGTTTTACAGTGCTGATGTTGAGTTCGCTCAAAAGGTATAAAGGTATCCATGATTTTGTGACTTTGGCTAAAAGCCTTCCGGATCTGAAGTTTGAGTTGGTGATAAATGCAAAGAAAACCGATATCAATAATTATTTCAGAGGAGATGATTTACCCGCTAATCTTATCATTTATCCCTCACAGAGTAATGTCCACCAGTTTTATAAAAGAGCAAACTTAGTGCTCAACCTGTCGCATCCCCTTGGATGGGTTGAAACTTTCGGAATGACAGCTTTGGAAGCGATGAGTTACGGTATACCGGTGATCGTTCCTCCTGTAGGTGGAATTGCGGAGATCGTGGAGGAAGGTTTCTGCGGCCGAAAGATCGATGTGCGGAATATAAATAGTCTCATCGCAGGGATCCAAAAATTCTGCAGCGATAGTAAGTACTATTTAAAGTTATCGAATGGAGCAAGACGGAAGTCGGAACAATTCATACCCCAAAAAATGACCTCCAGGATCCTTAAGATCGCTTCATAAAGTCTCGATCGGAGAATATGTCTCTAATAGAGAAGCTGAAACATTGTCTGAGAAATCATATAAAATTAATAATCAATAAGTTATAGAGTTGGCATAAACTTTATATAATAGATATTTATAATAGAAGATATAAGCATGAAGAAAGTAGCAATAATAGGAACAGCAGGAGTACCGGCAAGGTATGGAGGATTTGAGACTCTTGTTCATCAGTTGGTAGGTAAGCTTAATGATCAGTTCAAGCTTTATGTTTACTGCAGCGGAAAATATTACAAAAAGGAAGAGAGGAGGAAGCATTGGAATGGTGCCCGCTTATTCTACTTGCCATTCAATGCAAACGGTATCCAAAGTATAATCTATGATATGATCTCGATATTTCATGCTTTATTGTATGCAGATGCTATGATCGTTCTGGGTGTTTCCGGGGGAATTTTGATCCCGTTCGTGAAGCTTTTTACGAATAAGAACATCATTGTAAATATAGATGGACTGGAATGGAGAAGAGAGAAATGGAGTAAACCGGTAAAGAAATTCCTTAAACTGTCAGAAAAGCTTGCTGTAAAATATTCTGATGCAGATATTACGGATAATGCTTCGATCCAGCAGTACACTGCCGTAAACTACCAGACATTGAGTCACCTTATAGAATATGGCGGCGATCATGCATCCAGGGTCAGGTTATCTAAAAGCATCTATACCAAGTATCCTTTTCTCAGGAAACCTTATGCATTCAAAGTTTGCCGGATAGAGCCTGAAAACAATATCCATATAATCCTGAAAGCTTTTTCTCAACTCTCTGACAAGACTTTAGTCGTTGTAGGCAATTGGAATAAAAGTGATTATGGTATTCAGTTAAGAAAACAGTATTCAACTTTTGAAAATATTCATCTGCTGGACCCTATCTACGAGCAGTCAGAACTCGATACGCTGAGGTCAAACTGCTATGTATATGTTCATGGACACAGTGCTGGTGGCACTAATCCTTCACTTGTGGAGGCGATGTTCCTGGAACTGCCTGTTTTAGCCTATGATGTGTCTTATAACCGCGCAACGACGGAAGAAGAAGCTTTCTTTTTCAATAATGAGAAGCAGCTCATCCATCTTCTTAAAACCATGAAAATTGAGGACTACCGATCAAATAGCAGCAAAATGAAGTCGATTGCGGATCGAAGATATACGTGGGAAGAGGTTGCTAAGAAATATGCAAACCTGATACTATGTTTCGACTACGCATACCGAAAGAAACCAGTGTTTGCTGAGATCTCTGGATGGGAATATGAATTTTTAAACACACGTGGTTTAAGTCATCTTAAACGACCTGTACTTTTTTATGAAGAACTTTAAAATGGAGGTGATCATGGTGTATCAATATTTTATAGAAAGGATGATAATGATAGGGATTGAAATTCCATTGGCAGCAATGACATCATGTGCTATCGCATGGTTAGCGATCAGCATACTCATAAGAAATGCACAGAAATGGGATCTGATGGATCAGCCTAATCATAGAAAGGAACACAAAAGTCCCGTTCCAACACTAGGCGGTGTGGGGATCTTTTTGGGAACTCTAGTTTCTACAGCGATCTGGATCGGCCCGGCTAACCTCGAAATCAAGTGCATCATCGCTGCTCTATTTATACTTTTCCTTACAGGAGTTTGGGATGATTTGAAAGTTATCAGTGCGAGCCGTAAGCTCTTCATTCAACTGCTAACTGCAACAGGAATTGCAATTTGCGGCATACGGATAGAATCGCTTGGAGGATTATTTGGGATCGGAGAGTTACCGGTGGTTATTCAGTACGCTTTGTCGGTGTTGATCATTGCAGGGATCACGAATGCAATGAATTTGCTGGATGGTATAGACG
>JABDMM010000035.1 GCA_013001465.1 Chitinophagales bacterium
CTCATGTTCTCTATGATAAATTATGCACGGTTTTTGCAGATCGACCCTGAAAAAGCGCTCGAACTCACAAATAAGAAGTTCATGAAACGCTTTCAATATCTGGAAGGCAAAGCCAAAGAATCGGACCTCAGCTTAAAAGATATGACGCTTGATGAAATGGATGTTTGGTGGAATGAAGCCAAAAAATTATAACTACGAATAACCGAAATTACTTGAAAAGGAAATTTGTCTTTTTCTTATTGCTTTTCATTATCACTGCCGCTTCAGCAAGTGTACTGACATTTTGGAGACTGAACCAAAACTCTATAGAAGCTGAAGCACATAAAATTGAACATCGTCTCGCTCACATTGAAAAATCCTTCACGGATTTCGCTTCTGACAATGATCTCATTGCTTCAATTGTAAACAAAGAATACAACAGTAAGTCTCTAAGGGCTTTTTCGAACTTCAAATTCGATTTCTTTATTTATTCTGAAGATTCCCTGATTTTTTGGAGCGACAACCTCGCAATTCCTCTCTATGATATTAACAAGTATGACGAAGGAAGCAACTTTGTAAAGCTGAAGAACGGATGGTATGAGCTCAATAGGTTCAACTCAGGAGGCTATATTGTTGTTGGCATTATTCCGATCAAAAGCAATTATAATATTGAGAATGCCTATCTCAAGAACATCATAAACCCGGACTTTAGGGTTGACGAACGTTTAGAAGTTTCTCCAACGGTGCAACCTGATGGTGCAGTCGTTAAAAATATCGATGGGAAGCCATTATTTTCCATCAAAAAAAGCGGTATATCAGAAACCAAAGCCTGGCCAATTGAACAGATTCTCTATTGGATCGCTCTTGGTTTATTTTGTCTTGCACTTCATTTCTTCAGTCTAACGATCTTTCCAAACAATAAACTTCTTGCTTTATTACAATTGATTGTGTCCTTCGCGATAGTAAGACTACTTATCCATTTTATTGATTTTCCTTTTAGCAATTCCAGTATAGCACTTTTCGACCCTTCTATATATGCCTCAGGCATATTTTCGAAATCACTGGGAGAGATGTTGATCAATGTTGGCATGCTCTTATGGGTTGTTTCATACTGTTTTATTCATATCAGGAAAGACTTTGAAGTTAAAAATATTCCCGGAAAGGTTGCCGCCTATTTATCGATCGCTTTGTTCCTGATAGCCATACAGCAAATCATCAAAAGTTTTGTGATCGATTCCAATATCTCATTCGAATTGGATAATTTTCTTGAACTTTCTGTTTATAGTCTGACCGGACTTACATTGATCGCTTTCACCTTACTCTCATTTTGGATGTTTTCTTTCGCTCTGATTCAATCATTTGATAAGCGGCAACTATTAAAGAAAGATCTTATCCTACTTTTTCCAGCCATTATGCTCATTTTGATCTATGAATACTTCAGTATTGGGATCCCTATCGGTTTGTTTGCTGTTGTGTGGTTTGCTTTGTTAGTTCTATTGCTTCATAATTACTTTCGATCGCTGGCGTCGATCCGTTCCTTTGCCGGGATCATCATCATTATATTTCTATTCTCTTTTTGGGTGGCTATCACTATGGAGTATTACAACCATAAGAAGGAGTTAGCTAACCGACAGTTATTCGCCGTAGAGTTGGCTGAAGAAAGAGACTTAATGACAGAATCACTCCTCAACGACATCAAGCCTCGTATTGAGTCAGATGAGTTTATAAAAGCGTTCTTTACTAATCCTTACGTTTCCAAAAGAGATATTATTGACCGAATCGCATACTTGTATATGCGTGATATCTCCAAAAAATATGATTTCTCTGTTTATGCATTTGATTCTGATGGAGAAGCATTCAAAAACACTTCAGAATTTGATTTCTCTCACTTTGAAAACCGTATTACAAAGGATTGCGATACCATCATTGACAACAACTTGTTTTTTATTCCCGAAAAAAATGGAAAGTTTGCATACTTCGTTGAGTTTCCTTTGAATATCGATGATGAGCTTCAAACAACGCTTCTTATCGAATTGAAACCAAAAATATTCACGACCACCAATGTCTATCCGGAGCTATTACTCGAGGAGCGTTTTAGTAATCCAATCTCCAAGAAATACATTTATGCGCTCTATGCATATGGCTCACTGATCGGTCAAAAAGGTGATTTCCCATATGACTTCTTTCTGGATCAGGAATCGCTGGATGTTGACGAGTTTGAGTTTATTAATACTCAACAATACAGCCATCTGGTGTACTGTCCTACTACTTCTAAAACTATAATCGTTTCCATAGAAAGAGAGCGATGGTTAAAACCTCTCGCTGTATTTTCATATTTGTTTTGCTTTTTTCTTTTTATCAGTATGATCTTATCGAGTGTTTTTCTTTTGAAGAAGCTGATAGAAAAGAGGAATAAGAACGTACTTGCTTTGTCTTTCAGGAACCGGATCACAGTATCGATGATCTTGATCATTATCGTTTCATTTTTGATCATAGGTCTTGTTACGGCCAGATATTTTACAAATGAATATGAGCTCTACCATCAGCAGAGGTTGATAAGAAAAGAAAAGGCGGTTCGTTCAGCGATAGAGTACCTTATAAAAGATAACACCGATCTAAACGAGAGTATCTCTAACGATCAATTGATCAAAAAAGAGTTAACTGTTGACATTGCCTCACTTTCTGATATACACTCGATGGACATCAACATTTTTAATCTCGATGGTGATCTTTTGATCAGTTCAAAACCGGAGATCTTCACGAAAGGTCTGGTGTCCGATAAAATGAATCCTTTGGCTTACTACCATTTGTCTGATGTTTTGAGAAATCAGTACCTGCATCAGGAATCGATTGGTAAACTCCAGTATCTTTCTGTTTATGTACCCATCAGAAATGAAACAGGGGAAACGCTGGCTTATATGAACCTTCCATACTTTGCTCAGGCTAGTAATTTGAAGGAAGAGATATCGAACTTCATGGTTGCCCTGGTTAATGTGTATGTATTTTTATTGGTTTGCGCGGGTTTTATTGCATTTCTAATATCGAACTCCATTACCAGACCTCTTACAGAGATCCGGGAAAAGTTGCGATTATTAAACCTCACCAGATCTAATGAACCAATAGAATGGAGGCGAAAAGATGAGATAGGTGAGCTTGTTTCGGAGTATAACAAAATGATCCGGGAGCTTGAGAAAAGTGTGCAGCTCCTGGCAAAGTCAGAACGGGAATCAGCATGGCGTGAAATGGCAAAACAGATCGCACACGAGATCAAAAATCCACTTACACCGATGAAACTCAGTATTCAATACCTGCAAAGATCTATTGAAGCAAACGATGGAAACAAAGATGAACTGGTTGATCGAGTTAGTAAAACATTGATAGAGCAAATAGATAATCTATCTGAGATAGCCACCGCTTTTTCCTCTTTCGCAAAAATGCCAAAAGCGAAGAATGAAGTGATGAACCTTGAAGATGTCGCAAGATCGGTTTTCGACCTATTTAAAGACACGCATGATATTGAGTATCATTTTCATTCAGACCTTGATGATCCGCAAGTTTTTGCAGATAAGAACCAATTGATATCCGCATTCAACAACTTGATGCAAAACGCCACACAATCTATCTCTGATGAACAAAAGGGAAATGTAGAAATGAACCTGCGCATCAATGAAGATAAATTTATTATTGAAGTTAAAGACAATGGTATAGGTATTGAAAAGCATCTTCAGGAAAGTGTTTTTGTTCCGAACTTTACTACAAAGTCTTCCGGAACTGGTCTGGGGTTGGCGATCACCAAAAGGATCATAGAGAATGCCGGCGGTGATATATGGTTTGAGAGCGCAGTTGGACAGGGAAGTGCATTTTATATCAGCTTACCTATGTATGATGAGTAACAAAAAAGTTCTGTTCATATGGAAAGTTGATGACCGATTAAAGACTCACATAATACAAAATCTGAAATCTCAACCTTTGGATTTGATATTTCCTGACCCAGCTAATGAGGAAGCATATTTGAAGTATGCGGGAGAGGTAGATGCGATTGTAGGTTGGCGACCAACTGAAGAACTGATCAGCAAAGCGCAGAAGATGAAGCTATTTGTTAATCCCGGAGCAGGCGTTCGACACCTCAGGGATAAATTCAGTAAAAGACAGGATGTTGCAGTTGCTAATAGTCATGGAAACGCATACTCTACAGCACAGCATATTGTCGCGATGTTGCTCAGCGCTACCAATAAACTCATACAGCATCACCAGTGGATGAAAGCGGGGAAATGGCGCACAGGTGATAAAGAAGGAAAATCGTTTCAGATTAAAACTCTGAAGATAGGATTGCTCGGTTACGGACATATAAACCGACAAGTACATGAATTCCTAAAACCTTTTCAAGCTGAAGTGTATTTCTGTAAACGCAGTGAAGATGGTATCACAAAAGAAGAAAGTCATTCCTTTTATCCATTGGAAAGAATTCACGACTTTATCAGTTTGGTCGACGTTTTGATCGTCACTGTTCCACACACGAGTGGAAGTGAGTCAATGATTGGTGCTAAAGAATTGGAACTATTGGGGGAAAATGGAATTTTGATCAATACCGGTAGAGGAGCAGTTATTGAAGAGGAAGCGCTGTATCACGCACTTCAGAAAAAGCAAATCGCATTTGCAGCGGTCGATGTATGGTATAAATACGATTGCGATGAAAATGAAGAGGGAAAAAAGTATCCATATAAATATCCATTTCATGAGTTGGAGAATATTCTCTTTTCCCCACACCGGGCAGCATCACCACTAGAAGACCTCAACAGATGGAGTGATGTGATATTTAACCTGAAACAGTTGTGTCTTAATGAGCCTGCTTATATAAATGTGGTGGATTTGAGGATTGGATATTGATTTGTTCGATTGCTCGTTTGCCCTTTGGGTTATCTGGTGAGCAGGAATAAATCATAACCCTAAATCCCAACAAGTATTTTCATTAACTTTATATTCAGCATGCTAGCAAGGTTTCTTACACATCTCACAAAACCACTCATACTTTTTTATATTGTATTCATATATATCATAATATTCTCCGTATGGTGGTCGGTATTATTATTTCAGAAGAATACAATAGCGTTTGATGAAAAGGTTGAACTGAATGCCATCGGTATGAACCTAAGTATTGAAGAATTTAAACAGAGTGCTTCCTATGAAAAGCTATATGAGAAATTCTCAAGGCAGCGTTTGATGATCATTACAGAAGGTACCACTTTTTTGATGTTGATAGTTGTTGGACTATTTATGGTCAGGAAAAGCTTCATCAGAGAACTCGATCTTGCAACTCAGCAGCGGAATTTTTTATTATCGATCACTCATGAGTTGAAATCTCCTCTGGCCGGAATTAAACTGTCGATTCAGACTTTGCTTCGGCATACGCTCAATCAGGAGAAAAAAGACCGATTGTTAGCTAATTCTCTCACAGATGTAGAAAGATTGGAAGGTTTGGTTGAAAATATACTTCTGGCAGCTAAGTTCGATAATCCTTCTTATGGATTTGCAAATGAGGATGTCGAAGTATCTTCTATTTTATGTGCCACCATCCGACAAATGCAGGGAAACTATCCAAGACATGAGGTTGAGTATAAGCAAGCGCCAGAAGGTATAATCCGCATAAAAGGAGATAAGCTTGCCTTGTCTTCAGTAATTATAAATCTTGTTGAAAACGCTTTCAAATACAGCGAATCGGCAGAAAATCCAAAGATCTGCATCGAACTATCAGCATCAAAACATCAGATTCAGTTTACAATTTCTGACAATGGTGTGGGAATTCCGGCCGACCAAAAGCAGAAAATATTTGAAAAATTTTACAGAATTGGTAACGAGAATACCAGAAGTACTAAGGGAACAGGGCTTGGGTTATTTATAGTTGAACGTGTTGTTGAAATGTACGATGGAATCATCAAAGTCACTGATAATGAACCTCATGGTACAACTTTTAAAGTTCAGCTCAATACTTCAGAACCCCAAATAGCCCGTAATCCTGAACTTTCGGTGAGTTAGCGATTTTACATTTAGCTGACACTATATAAAACAAATCTTGATAATATTATGTTGTAAAACTAAACCAGCACATTATGGATGATATCAGAATACTGCTCGTCGAAGATGAAGCCACACTCCGGGATGGGATTTCGATGAATCTGGAATTAGAAGGTTTTGAAGTTGTAACTGCAGTTACAGGTAAACAAGCCATTAAAAAATTCGGGGAACAACGTTTCAATATGGTTATTCTGGATGTCATGCTTCCTGAAATGGATGGATTTGAGGTTTGTGAACAAATTCGCCTTACGAATATGGATGTTCCTATTCTCTTCTTGACTGCCAAAGATTCAAGCAATGATAAGATAAACGGATTAAAACTCGGTGCGGATGATTACCTCACGAAACCATTTAATGTAGAAGAACTACTGCTTCGAGTAAAAGTGCTGGTTAAACATAGTCTGAAAGGAACAGAGCAGGAAAGCGAGCTTAAATCTTATAAGTTTGGAGATAATGTCGTGAATTTTACTACCTACGAAGCTATAAATAGTGATGGCAATCTAAATCTTACCAAAAAAGAAACGATGTTGCTGAAATTGCTCATAGACAGAAAGAACGAAGTGGTCTCAAGGCAACAAATTCTGCAGTTTGTCTGGGGTTATGACGTTTTTCCTTCTACCCGAACTATAGATAATTTCATTTTAGCATTCCGTAAATACTTCGAACCAGACCCAAAGAATCCAACTTTCTTTCACTCTGTAAGAGGAGTGGGGTATAAGTTTGTCGATGTCGCATAATCAATGTGATGATGTGATAATGTGAAGATAATGGTGCGGCTTCGCCGCTTCGTATATTTTCATAATAACTCAATAGAACTCCTTACCAACAAGATAGCCGTAGAAAAACAAAGCGCTTTCATAGCTTTAAAAAATCTTTTCCCGGTCACTGGTTATAGCAACGTGACAAGAAATTAAACGAAGCGGCGGAGCCGCACCTAAATTTTCACATCTTCACATTCGACAGGTATATCTTCATGGTCGGATTTTCGTATTATTGTCTTAGATGAAGAACGATGTTTTACAATTTTTTCAAAACGATCTGAGTGTCAATATCAACGCCTGGTCATTTTCTGTTAATTTGACCATCGCTGCGATCCTTGCCTATCTCTTATCATTGATATACACCCGCTTCGGGAACAGCCTTTCGAACAGGAAAAACTTTGCAAGAAACTTTGTGCTCCTCGCAATAACTACAATGCTGGTGATATCGATCGTGAAATCTTCACTTGCATTATCGCTCGGATTAGTTGGCGCATTGTCGATAGTCAGGTTCAGGTCTGCGATAAAAGAGCCGGAAGAGTTATCCTATGTGTTTTTTGCTATTGCAATTGGTCTGGGACTTGGAGCCGGACAACGTTTGATCACCATTCTTGCATTCATACTCATCAGCGGTATCATTATCCTTCAGAAACTGATGGCCAGAGAAGATCAGCGTAGCGACAGTATGGTAATGAATATTATAAGCGGAAGTTCTCAAATAAATATTGATACATTGATCGATCTCCTAAAAAAGCATAGCCGGACAGCCAAACTTCGACGAATTGATGAGGAGGAAGGAAAGATTGATGCCTCCTTTCTTGTTAAGCTTGCTGATGTTGATTCTTACCAGCAAATTCGTAATGCGCTTAAAGAGATAGACTCAAATATAGAGATCACATTTCTCGATAGTCAAGGAATTTATTAATGTGGATCAAAAAGCAAGAATACAAATGGTTCTTTCGAAGTCCCAAATTTAAGTGGCTGACTTTATCCACTGTATTTGTCGCTCTTCTCTTCTTCATATACATTGGTAGTGTTTACACCGTTTCGAGATACAAACACCACCTTATTTTAATGACCGTTTCCTCTCACTTGAAAACTCCGATCAATTATCTTAAAAGTTTAACCGTTGTTCCGGACAGGATGGAAATTGACATACGTTTTGAAGACGTCGAAACACTGCGCAAACAAATATTGGAAAGCAGAAGCACAAAAGGATTCATGGAAACATTCCAATCTGATACCTCTTATGTTCCAATCTCAATAACTTATCAAGGAAAAAGATATGGCGCAGAAGCCAGACTTAAAGGGAATTGGTGGGATGCCAGAATAACGCCTAAATGGAGCCTTAGGATCAATCTGAAAGGAAATGACCGAATTAAGGGAGTGAAAAGATTTTCCGTACACTCGCCTGTAGTGAAAGGTTTTATGACTGAATGGTTATTTCAGAAGCTTGCAGCGATAGAGGGTGTGCTTTCATTAGAATATAGTTTTTTGAATCTTGTTATAAACGGAGAACACGGAATATACGCATTTGAAGAACAGATCAACCTGGAATTTCCCGAAAGGAACAAGCTACCTCAAAGTGTCATTGTGAAATTTGATGAATACTGGATGTATAGAGCAATGCTAAAGGATTACGAGAATGTTTCGGATGAAGACATGGAACTCTTATACACTGTTTCTCCAATTGAAGCTGTGCAGATGAAAAAAGTATTGGAAGACCCTTTGCTTAAGGAGCAGTTTAATGTGGCATCAAACCTCTTAAACGGTTTTCGCAATAAAGAGCTGAAAGCTTCTGAAGTATTCATACTGAAAGATGTCGCTTCATTGTTTGCCATTGCAGATCTATTCGGACATCCACATAATGTTGAAATGCGAAACATGAGGTTTTACTTTGACCCTGTTCTAAACAAGTTGAAACCGATCGCATATGACCAACATCGGATCATTAGAAAAAGCACTGAGCTGATCGGTGAAAAATGGGGCTCTTCAGATTATAGGCAAAGCAGTAACTGGAAATCTACTTTTTTTGAAGACGAAGCTTTTTATAATGAATACCTTGTTGCTCTTGAAAGGATTTCTAATGATGAGTTTATGATCAATCTGCGTAATACATTGGATAAAAACTTCAGATATAATCAGAATATCGTTTATAAGGACAATCCTAACGTTTCAATACCATATTGGAAATTCATAGAGCTGAACGCCGCTACCATAAAAAGGAAGCTGAATCCGAAAAAATTGTGCGATGCTTACATAGGTGGTAATGAATTGCAGGTGTTAAATATTCATTCCCTCCCTATAATTGTGAATGAGTTACGGTTTGGTCAGAAGAAAGAGATACAGCTCGATCAGCTAATTCTACCAACGACACCATTTAAAAAACCATCTGTGTATACCTACACCCTGAGTATCGATTCAGTTATGTACGATTCAGTGGCTGTTTCTTGCTCATTAGCCGGACTGAAGCAAATTGAATCTGCAAGACAATACAGCGGTATGTTTTTAAGGGCTGGTTATTCTGAAGGGAGTTTTGATGAGGTTCTATTTGATATAGATGAAAACAAGTCTGTGGTATCGTTAAAATCCAATATACTTACCATCGATAAGCATATTGTGATCCCGCAAAAATATCAATTAAAGATTAAAGCCGGACAATCGATAAAGTTTACCAAAGACGGACAGTTAACTAGTAAAGGAAGTACTATCATTCTGGGAACCAAAGACAATCCAATATATATATCAGGGAGTGGAAGAAATGCAATGGTCTTTGAAGGAGATGAAAATGTCTTTGAGCACGTCATCTTCGAACATATGGGAATTCCTCCAAACGAAGGTAAGTTACGAGGTGCTATAACTGTTTATCATGCAACTGCAACGTTTGTACAATGTAGATTTATTGAAAACTATAGCGAAGATGCATTGCACATCATCAGTTCGGATTTTCAATTAGATTCATGCCATTTTGAGAACGTGAGGTCTGATGGTTTAGATAGTGATTTTAGTAGAGGGGAAGTTAGAAATAGTACATTCAATAAGATAGGAAATGATGGAATCGATTTCTCCGGGTCAAACGCGGTAGCATCTAATGTAACTGTGAGTTATTTTGGTGATAAAGGACTTAGCATAGGAGAAAAAAGTAAGGTGTTGATAGAGAATTGCACTATAAGTCATGGCAGAACAGCTGTGGCAAGCAAAGATTCTTCATCGGTCAACATACGATCCATACAGATTGAAAATTGCGAATACGAGTTTGCAATTTATCAGAAGAAAGCAATTTACGGTCCGGCTAGTATTACCACAGGAGGCGGAATAATTTATGACCCAAAGAAAGTAATGATAGAAGAAGGTTCTAAGCTACAAATAGGGGATCAAGTGATACAAGGTGATAAAAAAGGATTACGATCAATTTTTAACTGATGGACAAAGAGTGGAGATATGAGAGGAAATTCTTTAGCGAAGCGCTTGATGAATCGCAGCTATATCAGCAAGTAAAACTCAATTCATATGGATTCTTTGAGGAGTTTCCTGAAAGACAGATCAATAATATATACTATGATACTGAAGAGCTGGCTCTCTACAGACATCACATATCCGGCTCTCCGAACAGGGACAAGATTCGCATCAGATGGTATGGAACACAGCGAGAACAGGTCATTCCGGTATTGGAGATCAAGTCAAAGAGAGGCATGGTGAACAGTAAAGAGAAATTTCAGTTTAATCCGATATTGCTGCAAGAATGGAAAGATGAAGGCTTTACACTTCGGCGTTTTGATAATGAAATAGTTTCCAGGTTCAAGGAATTATCACCGAAGATCTATAACAGTTATAGCAGAAAATATTTCCGTTCGTTCGATAAAAAATTCAGGATCACGCTAGACTTTAAGATGAGCTTTAGCGATCCAAGCAGAATGAAGATCTGTGAGATCAACGATGCTATATTAGAATTAAAGTATGCCGAGGATCATGATAGAGAAGCAAGTCATATAACCCAGCACTTTCCTCAGAGGTTGACTAAGTATTCTAAGTATGTGAAAGCTGTTGAGTTAACCTGGCAGTTAGTTGATTAGTGAATTAGTTGAGTAGTTGATTAGTGAATTAGTGAATTAGTTGATTAGTGAATTAGTTGATTGGTGAATTAGTTGATTGGTGAATTAGTTGATTAGTTAAATAGTTGATTAGTTAAATAGTTGATTAGTTGATTGGTGAATTAGTTGATTAGTTAAATAGTTGAGTAGTTAAATAGTTGGACTTCGTCAAAAAACCGGACACAGAGATCTAAGTATTGTCAGTTGATTCCTGGTTTAAAAAATTAAATCGTTCTAATGGAGTCATGTAATCTAAAGTAGAGTGCATTCTCCTTGTATTGTACCAACCTTCAATATAATCAAACAGGTATTTATAGGTCTGATTTGTATCAGTAAATTTAACACCATTTAAGCATTCTGTTTTTAAGGTTTTAAAGAAGCTTTCGGCTACGGCATTATCCCAACAGTTTCCTCTTCTACTCATAGATTGCTTTACTTGATGATTTTGAAGTTCTTTTCTGAACGCATCGCAAGCATATTGAACTCCTTGATCAGAATGAAAGATTAGATCACAGCTGGGTGTTCGAACTTGTACTGCTTTTCTCCACGCATGCAATACTGTGCTATTCGTATCCAGCGTATTGCTCAAGGACCATCCTATGATCATCCTGTCAGCCAAGTCCATGATCACAGTCAGATACCGCCATGTATTATTTACTGGGATATAGGTGATATCACTTACCCAAACCTTGTTGGGTTGCTTTACATAGAATTTGCGCTGCAGTACATTATCCGATAGCTTGAAGTGATGTTTAGAGTTGGTCGTCACCCTAAATTTGCGTTTATATTTACAGACTAAACCTGACCTGCGCATAACTCTGGCTACCGATGACTCGCTTATCCTGACACCTTGCTTTTTGAGTGCCTTAGTGATTCTGGGACTTCCATATGTCCGCTTACTCCCAGTATGAATCTTCCTTATCTGATTCAGGTATTGCTCTGATTTAACAGGTTTATCCGCTCGCTTACGCCACTCATAATAACCACTTCTACTAACCTCTAAGACATGACACATCTTCTCAATGAAAAATCGTTGTTTATTGTCTTCTATGAATTCATAGATTTTCCATCGTTCTTGGAAAAGATGCGGATAGCCTTTTTTAAGATATCACGTTCCATTTCAGCTTCCTTTAATCTCTTTTCCAAATCCTTGATCTGCTGGGCTTCATCATCTCCTAACTGTTCATTCCCATTACCGGGAAAGCAATATTCCCCATCTTGCAAATACTTTCGTCGCCAGTTAGTGATCTGATTCGGGTGGATTTGATATTCTTTTGCTAGTTCAGTAATAACAACCTCATCCTCTAGACTGCGCTTTACAATCTCTAGTTTAAATTCCTTGGTAAATTTCCTTCTTACTTTTGCCATAATTCTAAGATAGTTTATTAGATCCAACTAACTTATCTTTATGTCTTAATTTCTGACTAGGTCCAGTCAACCAATCAACCAATCAACTAATCAACCAATCAACTAACCAATCAATCAATTAATCCACTAATTAACTAGTCCATGTTAATATTGTCTAATTCAACAGTTTGTTCATTACAAGAAACTATATTCAACGAAATGACGGGACTTAACAACGTGTTGATATCCAAGTGGATTAGCGTTAGTATTTTGTGTGTAAGTGCAGGTGGATTTATTGGTCTTTTCTCGAAAAAAGTCTTTGTTTTACATCACGGTTGTTCATTAAAATGATTGAAGACGTTAGCAGTTCCTAAGGGATTAGGTTCGCAAGAATTTTTTCTACGGAGAGGTTAGCAAAATCAGTCAGCTAGGTTTTGAATTTATTTAGAACAAAGCGAAATTTCAGGAAACCCGGAGTGAAAGTAAAGGGAAAAAAGAAAAATCAAGAATAACCTACTTGATGAGAACTACGGTTCTTAAAAAGTTAAGCGGGAATTGATTCAATCGAATCAGTTTCCGCTTTTTTTATCCACAGCTTGCTAGGAACCTTTCCTTTCGTCTCTTCCTCATTTAGTTAATTTTGCTTAAGCGTTTTGCCGAACCCATAAAACAGAAAATGAGTCCGAAAGTTAAGACCGCTGCAAAAGCCACCGATAAAAAGATCTTCGTTCTTGATACTTCAGTAATTCTATATGATCACAGTGCCGTCAACAACTTTGAAGAACATGATGTTGTCCTCCCGATCCAAGTGATAGAAGAGATCGACAACTTTAAAAAAGGAAACGAAAGTGTCAATTTTGAAGCTCGTTCTTTTATCCGTTATGTCGATGATATTTCTGACAAAGCACTTATCAATACCTGGATACCTATCGATAGAAAGGGAGCAGGTCAGTTTAAAGTAATTTTGCCAAACGAGGAACTTCCGATCAATGCTGAAGTGATCTTTGGTGATGATAAGAATGATAACAAGATACTCAATGCAGCGCTTAGCCTTAAGAATGAGTTCCCCAAGCGAAGAGTTATCCTGGTAACCAAAGATATATGTCTCCGACTGAAAGCAAAATCGCTAAGCGTGCTTTCTGAAGATTACGAGACTGGTAAGATCAAAGACGTTCAGCATCTGTATACCGGCCGGACAGAAGTTAAAGATGCCGCTCCCGAATTACTTTCAGAACTTTACAAAAGTGGTAGTGCAAAGCGAAAGCTGCTGAATGGTACCGCTGTCTATGACAACCACTATTTCGTATTGAAGAATGGAAGATCCTCTGCACTTGCACATTTCGATCCAATCCAAAAAAGCTTGCAACGAATTGATAAAATTTCAGCCTTTAATATAAAGCCTAAAAACAATGAACAGGCTTTTGCTATGCATGCTTTGATGAATCCTAATATTAAACTCGTAACCATTCAGGGTATGTCAGGAACCGGAAAGACATTGTTGGCACTTGCAGCTTCATTGGAACAGCGAAGAGATTTCCGACAGATTTTTGTAACCCGACCTGTTATCACTTTAGGCAATAACGACATTGGCTACCTTCCAGGAGATATCAAATCAAAATTAGATCCTTATATGCAGCCCATTTGGGATAACCTGAAGATCATCAAGGATCAATATGGGAGAGATGATAAAAACTACAAGCGAATAGAGCAAATGGTCGAAAATGAAAAGATCATGATAACGCCGCTTGCTTATATCCGCGGTCGAACGCTTACTAAGATCTACTTCATCATCGATGAAGCTCAAAATCTAACTCCGCACGAGATCAAAACGATCATTTCAAGAGCAGGGGAGGATACGAAGATCATATTTACAGGAGATATTTACCAGATCGATACTCCATATCTGGATGCAGAAAGTAACGGTTTGTCTTATCTTATCGACAAAGCGAAAGACAATCCTTTATTTGCTCATATAACTTTAGAGAAAGGGCAGAGAAGCGACTTAGCTAACTTTGCTAACAACTTCCTTTGATGAATATCCCTTTGGGAATTTTCTAGTTCGAATCTTCATCATTTCGATCACTTCTTCTTCACTGGCAAATCGGTTGTTGAGATTTACTGTGTTTGCGGCAAGTGATTTGTAATCTTTCCTCATCAGATAGATCCAAACCTTCAGAAAATCGATTCCATCAAATATCAAAGCATTGTTCTGGTAATACTCATCGATCGTTTTTAAGAAGTATTTTGGATGCTCTGTCCAATGCATGCTTGGCTTTTTATGATGGCTGATATGGTATCCATCGTTCCAGCATTTATGATTGTATTTAGTATTGATACAGGTAATACTGTTCTTGTAAGAATTCCCGGGATCATAAGGATCAACAAATGCATGCTGCGCAAAATTTCCCAACATCATCACGAACCGTGAGATCAAAAGAGGAATAACAAATACAACTAATGTAGCTTTCCAATTCACGAAGCACATTGCAATACAAAATACCATAAAACCGATCTCACCGATCTTGACTTTCTTTACAAGTTTAGGTCTCTTCTTAAATGTGAAATATTGTATGAGCTCTCTAAGTACGTTAAAAAGAAAATGAGAGAAATATTTCATGAAGTCTTTCAAGCTATCACGTTGGTAGAACATAGTAGAAGATAGATCCTCTTCTAAGTTATTTTCAGCATGGTGCATATGAATATGATGACTAGCATAAGTCTCAGGAGATTGCCCGAAAAACGGACCCACCAACCATGGCAATAACAAATTCCCTTTCTCATATTCCTTCTTGAACCATTTTCGGTGACTGGTGCAATGAAGCATCAATCCAAAAGAGCCTTTAAAGACAAAGTTGTTAATGTAAAGGTATACGACGGATAAAGCCGCAAATAACCAACCATCGACGAAGTAGATCGCTATTCCTAAAGGAAGTAGGGTAAGCATGATCTTGATCGTCAAATGAATGAATGGCAAATCACGCTCATCTCTGATCAATTTGAGAAAGAAGCGATCAATGGAAGAATATTTGTCTTTAGGAATAAATGTTGGATCACTTATGCTGCCCAAATTTTTCATAAAATACTTTTTAGGAGTTGCAATATTCACAATAAATGCTTGGATATCAAAATTAACTTATCAATATCTGGACTGTGCAGGCGTTTAGAAACTTAACTATTTGTTTTTTCTTTCTGTAAGCCGAAGTGCAGCCTTGCTCACCGGCAGATCTTTACTGTGACTGTCGCTTTCAGGCTCCATGTATGTTGTTTTCATAGGAATCACTCCAGACCATATGTTTAACTTGTAATCTGCTAACTCATCTTTGGGTTCGCCGGTGCGTATCTTAGCAGAAACTTCGTCTAATTTTAGTTTGAATACGTCGGTGATTTGGAGTTCCTTTTCATTTATAGGCCTGATTTCTTCCCAGCGATCTTTTATGATGTGCTCTGTTATCTGCTTAAGAGCATTTTCTTTTTCTGAAGTATCAACTACTTTTTCTGCGACTCCAAAAGCCACTACAGAGCGGTAATTTAAAGAGGAGTGAAATCCTGATCTGGCTAAGACTATTCCATCTACCATAGCCACCGATAGCGAGATGCTAATGTCATCGTCTACAGTTTTTAGCATACGACTAGCGGAGGATCCATGAAAATAGATGTAGTCGTCTTCCCGACCGTATATCGTTGGAATTACTACCGGATATCCTTCATAAACAAATGCCAAATGACAAATACAGGCAGCATCAAGAACTGCGTAGATTGTTTCCTTGTCATAATGCCCTCGGGCAGCGATCCGCTTTACCGTTGTTTTACTATTCTTCATGTTATCTGTGTTTACCGGTGTTCCACCCTTTTTCAGCCAGATACTTTTCACCTGAATCGACCGCACCATCTTCAATTGGTGTCCCCATGGAATCATTCCATCGATTTAAATATCCGAACAAAGAGATCACGCCCAGCATTTCAACGATCTCACCATCGTCCCAGTATTTATGTAGGTTTTCTTTAACAGACTCGTCTACACAGTTAGGAATGATAGAGGCAGCATTCGCAAACTCCAATGCAGCTCGTTCAGCTTCACTAAATGCAGAATGCGTCCTGAACTCCCATATATTCTCCAACTGTTCATTTTCTGCTCCATAACGCTCAGCAGCTCTTATGGTGTGAGCCTGACAATAACGACATCCAGCTGCATTACTGGATATATATCCTATCATTCGCTTCAAGGCACTAGTGACTCTTCCATGGTTAGCCATCACCGCTTTATTTAGTCTGATAAACGACGTTGCGATATCGGGACGAATTTGCATGGTAAGTACACTGTTGGGGCAAAAGCCAAGTGTCTCGTTGAAAAACTTCACGAGCTCTGCTATCTCTGGTGATTCGTTACCTTCTAAGGGTTTTACTAGTGGTTTGTTCATAAATTCTAAGCTAAGCAATTCGGGTGATAATATGCTCATTAGTTCATTAGTTCATTTGCTCTACTACTAATTCGTATATGCTCGGTTAACTTTATCAGGAGGCTACTTTGGTTTTACAGTTTCTTCTATCTGAGTATATCAAGATTGCAAGGCTTTGAACACATGAGCACATGAACGAATGAACCCTATCGTTTGCTAATAAATTCGAAGTTCTTCACCACATTTATTCCAAAGAATCCTTTCTCTAATGTAAATTCTAATCCATCATTTTCCTTTATGTTATCCATTTTGTAAAAGATCCTTACACCGGGGTATTTATCATATCCGTTTCCTTCGAAAACTAATAAGGTTGATGAAACTGGCTTGATGTAGTAGTGCTGTTCTGTGCGTATTATTTCACTAAAAATAAAGTTGATCATAAGTATTAAACTAACGGTAAAAGAGCCTAGAATAAACATATTGAATAAGCGTTTACCTATCATTAATATAACTCGGTCTATGAGATATATCATTAGTGGGACAACAAAGAAGAGCAATAGAAGCGTTGGTATACTTATCAGAGTTGATAATCCTATTTTGAAAAACACAAAACCATTAAAGATCAATATTAGAAAGTACCAGGTTGCTTTAAGTTTAAACAAACGATTAAATGCAACTTGAACACCATTTAGAGTAAACTCTTTCCGGTAAATAACGAGGATCGGACTGATGATCAACACTAGTATCAAACTACTAAAAAAAGCTCGTACGCCTTCAAACAGCAATGTCATTACTGGGATCAATATCATTATAGAAGTGAACAGTAGTAATACGATTACTTTGCCAACAACCTCAACAGCAACAGTGTCCTTATAATAGTCTGATTTAATAAATTGCTCATAGCGCATCTTAGCATAATCTTCGGCTCTTTTTCTAGCTTCTTTTCGTGCCAGATCATGATCGATGACCGGTGTAGTAGCCGGATTTAAAGCATTCTGAATAAGCTCATATGCTTCTGTTAACTCAACAAATTCTTCGTGAGCTGTAGGAGAGGGATTCCTATCGGGATGTTTGATCTTGGCTTGCGCCCTGTAAGCACGTTTGACTTGATCAAGCGAAGCATGCTCCTCGACTTTTAGAATCTTAAATGCATTTTTTAGAGCAGTTGCGTCCATTGAATTGTTTTATATTGATAAACATAATCTAAAAAAGATAGTTATTGGAGCATTGAGTTATTGAGGTATTGAGAAATTGAGAAAAGGAACTTGGACAATTGGGCTTGAGCAATCCAACTAACCCATTGTTTTGATTATCTTGTCTTCATAGTTCACTAAAATCAATTGCAATTATAGAAATGTCAAGATTTGTAAAAAAGCAAAAACAGGATATCGGCAGATCGCCTGATGACCTTATATTTCATGGTGAGATTAAGCAGGATGAGGTTCTCATCAGAATAATTGACTTTGATCCCAATAATCTTAAGGAGGATGTGCTGGAAACTCTTGAAACTGTCAAGAATTTTAAAAATGAGAATACGGTCTCCTGGCTCAATATCGATGGTCTTCATCACACTGAGATCATGGAAAAGATAGCCACCGCTTTCGAATTCGATAAGATCGTTATGGCTGAAGTTCTAAATACCGATGCCCGCCCGCGCATAATCGATTATGACAACTATACTTTGATCACTATAAAAATGCTTCAACATGATGCCGAGAGCGGAAAGATCCGTGTTGAAAATCTAAGCCTTATCCTTACAAAATCGGTACTGTTCTCTTTTCAAGAGCGAAGAGGCGATGTTTTCGAACCAGTACGGCAGCGTATTCGAAAGCAGAAAAAACGGATCAGAAATGGTGGTACAGATTATCTCACTTTTGCATTGCTCGATATCGTTATTGATAACTACTTATATGTCATCAGTCTCTTAGGAGATAAGATCGAGATGTTGGAGGAGAATTTATTGATAAATCCTGACCGAAAAGTGATCAACGAGATCAATGATTACAAACGAGAGTTAAACTTTCTCAGAAAAAATGTAAAACCAGCTCGGGAAATGATCTTCACTCTTGCAAAATTGGAGTCTGATCTCATCTCCGAGAATACATATATTCACTTTAATGAGCTGATTGATAATGTCAGTCAGGCTAATGATGCTTCTGATAGCTATCGCGAGATCCTTTCTGATCAGTTAAATATTTATCATACGACTCTAAGTAGTAAGCTTAATGATATCATGAAGTTCCTCACTGTCTTTTCAGTGATCTTCATTCCGCTTACTTTTATTGCTGGTATTTATGGTACTAACTTCGATAATGTTCCGGAGTTGCATTACCGGTATAGTTACTTCATCATGTGGGCTGTGATGATCACTGTTGCAATTGGAATGCTGTTTTATTTTAAGCGGAAGAGGTGGTTGTAATCGAGCTAGATTAGTCTTCGAATTTTTAACCACAGAGACCTCAGAGTACTCTGCGGTTAAAAACAGACCTGGATATGACGCAGAGGGTAACGAGTTGTTTTCTTCTAATGAATGAAGATCATTCGCTGAATTCTACTTTCTTCAGTTTGAATAGTTATCATATAGATACCATCTGCAAGGCTTTCTGTATTCATTCTATATTGAGGCTGGCTTATCTCAATTTGTTCGATCATCTTGCCTTCAAGATTATAAAGAATGACTATCTCGATCTTGTCATCCGAAACAGCGATCAAATTGATAGCGGACTTCGTTTGAAGAATTCTTATTTGCTCATCAACTTCTAATCCTGATTTTGCAGCAGGTCCGGAATTTGTTGTAAAAAATCCTATAGATGACAATTTTGAGGTGCCATAACCCGGGCAGGAGGATGTCATTGCCCAGTTATAAGTTGTAGAAGGCGATAACCCACTCGCAGTATACACTGAAGTTGAAGGGTTATTGATATTGATGCTCACAATACTTGATGAGCCTTGCTGCGCTCCATATATTTTATACTTTGAAGCGTTATCTGCTGTATTCCAATTTAGTTTTGCAGCATTACTGCTGATGTCAAAAGCGTTCAGTCCGGATGGTGGATTGCAAGAAACGGTAGAAAATGTATCATATAACATCGATGGTACTAATCCCATGGTATCACGGTCTGCAGCTATAGTCCAGTAATAAGTCTTCCCAGCTTTTAACCCGGTTGCATTATAGCTGTTTACTTGCCCGACAGACAAGTTTACTTGTCCGCCGCCAGGCTCTCCACCACTGATCACATACCCAACAGCCGAAGGATCGGTATTCCAATTCAGTGTTGCTGAGGTGTACGAGATATTAGTTGTGCTAATAGAATCTAAGCCATGATCGATCCCATCTTCCCAGTAAATATCATCGATAGCAAAAGTGCATGCTGTTCCATTGATTTCAAGAATAGTAAACTCATAACTGAGCATCCTGAGATCTATTAGTGTACCTCTGATATCTGAGACAGGAATACATGCCTGCCCCCAGTTTCCATCTCTCACTAATCCATAAGCAGTAGTATTCGCGGGAAAATCAACATAGTTTTCGTTCCCCCAGGCATCCACAATTCCTATCTTAAAACTAACGTTAGCAGGGATCTTGATCCTGAATTTTAAATTACCGGCTGCAAAGTCAAAAAGATTAACAGGCTGTAGTGATAGTATTCCAGCACCAAACCAACCTTTACCGGTTGTTGTCCAGGATATACCATTGCTTCCTTCGTACGGAGGGATCGTTGCATCAGCCAGAGTTCCCTCCCATACAAAGATCTCAGCATCAAGGCCGGGTGTTATGCCGGCTGTTGTAGGCGTATTGTCTGTAAAAATGCCAAAGTTTCCGCTTTGAAATTCCGGCGGACCCACATTTACTTCACCCTGACCGTTCCATTCCATCACTTTGATATAATCCACATACATATCAGCTGGAAAAGACATAGAAACCGGTGCTCCGCTTCCGGGGTCACCGAGATTATAGGCATCGGTAAAAGCTCCACCGATCGCGAGATTAGCTACAAAATAAAACGGTTCGCGAAACTCGAAAGAAGCAGAATCTATAGGAAAAGGATCTTCAAAAAGATCATATTCTGTACCGTTATCGATCACGGTAAATCTAAGACTATCCTGATCCCAGTATAATCTGTATATCAGGAAACGGTCATTCAGTGGAGAACTATAGTTATAATACGGTCTTGCATAAACATCTGCAGGGTCATACGAAATACTCGCAGCTCCTGAAGGATTCTGTGGGTTGACTGCAGCATCAGAATAAAAAATGGCATTAGAACCTACTGTTTGATTTACAGTGGAATTGTCCATGTTGTTCCCACCGTTGTGAGCATCATGCAGGTCTCTGGCCACTTTCCGCTGACCCATTTCCATCATGTCGATCTCTCCTTTCTGAGGCCAGCTCAGATTTGAAAGCCCTAACAACCAGACTGCGGGCCATCCACCCAGATCAATATCCGGAACACGAACTCGGGTTTCAATGACACCATACTGTACAGATACTTTCGATTTCGTATTTAATCTACCGGATGTATAGTTTAATGGATTCCCCCACTGGTCTACAATTCCTGGACCGCTTTCTTGCTTTGCGTTGATGCGCAATGCATTGTTCCCAGGCTCACCCGGAACAGGAGCGATGCTTACATTGCTTTCCTGGTAAAACTCAAGTTCTCCGTTTCCCCAACCCCAGGAGCCGTTGCCGACTTCCTTGATCCAATTATCCAGATTGTTGAAATTCTCTTCCCAGATAACAGGCCCAACCTGCGCAATTGTGATGTTGGAAATCGTCGATAATAAAATTGTTGCAAGCAATATCCTGATCGCTTGTATTGCTCCAAGTTTAATTGTAAGCATGAATTAGTTTTTGATTTGTTATTGGATGATGATCGAATCTAAAGATAAGGCACATTTCCCTCAAAAACTAATATTAGAGGTTGTTTCGGACGTTTAGACTCTTTTAACTCAACTATAAAAGACTTCGATGTCCTCTTTACGAACGATCACTTTAGGATCTGCACTTTCTTCGACCCGACCCACTACCTGAGCAACCATACCCAAATCTCCTGCTGCATCGATGATCACTTCAGCATATTGAGCATCCAGGTAAAACTCAAGTCGTTGACCCATATTGAATACCTGGTACATTTCCTTTGGATCCGCTCCTGATGATGTTTGTATCAAATTGAAAACCGGAGGAGCATCGAACAGATTGTCTTTGATCACGGTATTCTTACTCATAAAGTGCAGGACTTTCGATTGCCCGCCACCGGTACAATGAATGATCGCGTTTACCGGTACTTTTTCTGATACAATGTTTTTTAACAGTGGTGCATATGTACGGGTAGGAGAGAGCAAGGCTTTCCCAACGCTGATACCTGTATTTTCGATTTCTTCTGTTAATCTGTGCTTGCCTTCGTAGACTACACTTTCATCGGTGTTTGGATCTACGCTTTCCGGATATTTTTCGCCGTAGTATTTTGATAAAACATCGTGTCTCGCTGATGTAAGTCCATTGCTTCCGATCCCGCTGTTGTACTCTTCCTCATATTTAGCCTGACCGAAAGATGCGATCCCAACAATAACGTCACCAACTTTAATTTCATTATTCACCACATTGTTTCTCGACATTTTCGTCATCATAGACCCATCGACGGTGATCGTTCTCACCAGATCGCCAACATCTGCAGTTTCACCGCCGGTGTACACTACAGGAATTCCATGGTCGTTGAGTTTTTCTATGAACAAGCGGTTGCCTTCGATGATCTCCGCAATGACCTCACCGGAGATCAAATTTTTATTCCTGTTAAGAATTGAAGTATAGAGGAAAGGTCCGCTTGCTCCTGTACAGATCAAGTCATCCAGGTTCATGACAAGTGCATCTTGAGCGATCCCTCTCCATACTGAATTATCACCGGTTTCAGATGAGTAGAGATAGGCGAGAATGGACTTCGTCCCCGAGCCATCCGAACTCATTAGGAGACATTTGTCAGGGTCGTTATCGATCAAGTCGGGAAATACTTTGCTGAAAGCATTGGGGAAAAGACCTTTGTCCAGATTTTTGATCGCAGCATGGACATCTTCTTTTGCTGCTGATACTCCGCGGAGGTTATACTTTAGATCATCGCTCATTGGGTATTTCGCTTTCTTCTGGGTTTATCATTTTTGGATCTACCTTGATCTCCTCAGGTTTCACCGATTCGAGCTTAAAGTTAGCAGAAACTACCCGAAATGTTGTCCTCCGATTTTCCTGATGCTCTTCTTCACTACATTCAACTCCATCTATGCAGCGATTAACCAATTTTCTTTCGCCATAACCTTGCGGTCGAATCTGTTTGCGGGACACTCCATTGGAGATTAAATAATTCACGACTGATTCAGCCCTTCTTTGAGAAAGATCATCGTTATAATCAGTAGTTCCCCTGCTATCGGTATGCGATCCTATTTCGATTTTTACATCAGGGTTTTCGTAAAATAGGGTAAGCAAGGAATCCAGGACCGGTTTTGACTCTTCTCTCAAGGCTGCCTTGTTAAAGTCATAGTATATGTTAGGTATCACGATCTCTCTTTCAGGCCAGATCTTGTTCAGTTTGATTTGGGTTTTGATCACGATCTCCAGCGAGTCTGTAGTTCCTTTACCCTTAGTAGTAACATTCGTGGAGTTGTTAAAGTAACCGTTTTTAGATGCGACGACCTTATAGTCTGAATTAGGCTGAAGTTTATATGAAAACTTACCATTTTTATCTACGGTAGTCGTAGCAATGATCTCGTCATTTAATGGATTCTTCAGTATTATGGTAGCGCCTGATAAAGAAGATTCACCTAGTATTTCGCTATCCGGATCTTGTGGGTCTGCATATTCGTCCTCAAGGGTTAGTCCTTTTAAAGAATAGAAGTTGATATTTTCGAAAATGAATTTATAGATGTCGTCATTCCCTTTTCCGCCTGACCTGCTAGAAGAGAAATAGCCGGATGATAGAACAGGATCTTTTTCATTTTCGGGTTTTAACTTTTCCATCACCAAGGCGAAATCATCGGCACCTGAATTGATCGGATATTTCATGTTTTTCACTTGTGTCCATCTTTTCCGTTTAGTATCATATTTTGCAGAAAAAATATCTAGTCCGCCAAAGCCACCATGACCATTCGATGCGAAGTATAAGGTACCTTCAGCATCGATACTTGGGAACATCTCATCCTCGATGGTGTTTATTTTACTGCCGGCGTTGTAAGGCAAGCTCCACTGACCATCCTTCAGTTTTTTGATGTAATACAGATCTTTTCCTCCGTAGCCACCCTCAAAATCTGTCGAAAACCAAAGAGTTGAACCATCGGCAGTTAAAAAAGGATGTGCCAGATTCGCTGTGTCATCAAAGATATTGACCAATTCGGAGCCAGACCAGTCACCCCCGATAAATCTGCTATAGTAGATTCTGCAAAATGACGTTTCAGGTTCTTTAACAGGTGGACAATAAGAAAAGTACATCTCTTTAAAATCTGCGCTAAACGCAACTGTTCCTTCGTAGTGGCTGGTATTAATGCTGTTGCTGAAACCTGTTGGTTTTGTAAAACTGTTGTTTTCTTTCATGTTGGAGATAAAGAGATCTCCGAATTTTTCACCGGTCCAGTCGTATAGCATTTCACCGGTAGCTTCGGAACGGGAAGAAGTAAAAACGAGACGGTCGTCTTTATAGATCACCGGTGCATAATCTGCAGCTGCACTATTGACATCATCAAGAGCAATGATCTTAATATTGGAATTCTGGTTCTTCCATTCCAACGCTTTTCTGGCGGCGGCTAACTCGGCCTTAGCTATAGCTACTCCATAAGGTTCTTCCTGCAGGTAAGTCTCGAACGCTTCGACCGCTTCCTTATATTTTTCATTTTGCTTGAGCACTCGTCCGTATTGCAATTGCAGATCCGGATCGAAACGGTAATCCAATGCTTTCGCATACCATTTTTCCGCCTGATCGGTAAAATTAGCCTTGAGGTAGCTCTCGGCGATCATGACGGAGAGCTCCATTCGTTTTTCCCTGTCGCTCTCTTTAGAAAGATCTTTTTGCAAAAGGGAAGCAGCTAAATGATACTTCTTGAGTTTATACGCAGTTCTCCCATCCTTAATTTCTGAAGTAGTCGAACAAGCATTCAGAAGGATGAAACAAATGGAGAAAATAAGTAAGTGCAGTGATCTTGCTTTCATTCAGAACAAAAGTTGCTCAAATATAATAATGCTAATACTAGAGATTTAGTATGTTATCAACGTTTATTCCGAATTGAGGTTCATCATTGTGAAAGAAATAAAGCTATTCTTCCATAGCGATAAGTTTTTTCTGATACCGGCCCTGAACGATATCTACAATAACAAGAACAAAGATGACGAAGTAAAAAGTTGCTTTGCTCATTGGAGTGATCTCATGACCAAAAAGGTAGAGGTGCGCCAGATGGCCGCCTTCCGAAAGAAGTAAAACACCAACAAGGAAAAGAATAAACAAACCGAGTACCTCATACATTCGGTTTTTTTCTATAAAAGTTGAAACCTTATCGGCAAGCCAGATCATTACGATACCGCTAATCACAATTGCGGTAGCCATTACCCAGAAAACATCGGTTAATGCTATGGCTCCTAATATAGAATCGAAAGAGAAGACCAGATTCATAAGAACGATCAGCGTTATAGCCTGAGCTGCGGTTTTTCTATCCTTTTGCTGCTTTTGACCAACTTTTAAATACATCATATGCCAGATCTCTTTAACCGCAGTATAGAGAATGAAAGCACCACCAATCAGAACGATGATGCTATGCAAGTTAAAATTTGAAGCGATGACACCTTCGAGATTGATACCAAAGATCGGATCCTGAACAAAACGGATCAGACTTACAAGTACAAACAGAAGCACGATCCGAAGGACGACAGCAATACCGATACCGAGTTGTCTGACGAATTTCTGTTTTTCAACCGGCGCGCTTTTGGACTCGATGGAGATATACAACAGATTATCGAAGCCCAGTACCAGTTGTAGCAGGAGTAGCATTAGGAGGGAGAATAGATTTTCTAACATGTGATTTGATTGATAGTTATTTTGATAGCTTGGAGACGAGATTACGAAATTTTGCTCTTTTTTTATATAGGGAGTCGGGAGTCGAGTGGAATTGAGACATTGAGGTATTGAGGTATTGAGGTATTGAGGTATTGATGCATTGAGGTATTGAGTATGCTAAGGTGTTGGTCCCGATAGTTATGGAGGAATACATGAGTGTCGGCATGGATTGTAAGGGGTGTTGGTGTGTATTACATGAGTTTCGGTATGGATTGTAAGGGGTGTTAGTGTGTATTACATGAGTGTTGGCATGAATTGTAAGGGGTGATGGTGTGAATTACATGAGTGTCGGTATGGATTGTAAGGGGTGTTAGTGTGCAATACATGAGTGTCGGCATGGATTGTAAGAGGTGTTAGTGTGTATTACATGAGTGTCGGTATGGATTGTAAGGGGTGTTGGTCTCGATATTTTTGCAGGGGCATATTAGGGGTGAAAGAGGCATATTGGATATAAATAAATAAGGAAACGGTCAGTTTATCTTGATCTCAGATATTTCCATGGATTGAAGCTATCCATATAAGCTTGTCTTTGGATTATGATCACTTTAGCCACATTATTTTCATAGGTAGGGGAAAAGCCGTAATTGTAACATAAATAGTATATGTTTTTAGATTTAGTGATAAAAATGGAGTGAAAGTAGTTGTAGTCATATGCGAGTTGATCTAGAGTTTCTTTACGTACGATCGCCTTACCTTTCGGGCAAAGTTTTTTTAAGATCCTTTCATTTTTCCGAAGAAGCTTATCGATGAAACGGTGTTCATTTTTATTGTTTGATGCCAGTGCATTATTGAATATATTCTTACAATGCAGGTCACAGAACTTCTTATCTGCTCTACCGCGAATCAGTTTTCCGCAACTCAAACATGCTTTCTCCATATCCTTAAACGATTATAGACGATTGGAATCGATTCAAATCGATTATAAATCACCTATTGGTTAAATACTTTCTATTATTTACAAATGAAATCTTCAAACAGGGTAAT
>JABDMM010000046.1 GCA_013001465.1 Chitinophagales bacterium
ATTTCATCTTTTATGAGATTGGTGTTGATCGGGTCAAGCCCGGAAAATGGCTCATCTAAAATGATGAGTTTCGGTTCATGAAGCACGGTAGAGATAAATTGTATCTTTTGCTGCATTCCTTTAGAAAGCTCTTCGATCTTTTTGTTCCACCAGTGCGTGATCTGAAATTTCTCCATCCACTCCTTTATCTTCTCGGTGGCTTCTGTTTTTGATAGGTTTTTAAGTCGGGCGAGATAAATAAGATGCTCTCCAACCTTCATCTTTTTATAGAGTCCACGTTCTTCCGGCATATAACCCATCATAGAATTATGCTTATCGGAAAGTTTCTCACCATCGAAGAGCACTGTTCCGCTATCAGCGTCGAAAATCCTCGTGATAATTCGAATTAGCGTAGTTTTCCCTGCTCCGTTCGGACCTAACAATCCGAAAATAGAATGTTTAGGAAGTTCAAAGGAGATGTTGTCATTGGCTAAATGACCGGAGAAGTTTTTACTGATATTATTGAGAACGACCAGGTTTTCCATCAGTATTTCTTTAGCCGAGGAAATCTTTCATCTTGTCAAAGAAGCCTTTTTCGCTCTTGCTTGGCGCGGGTTTGAAGTTTTCGCTTCCTTTCAGTTCTTCCAATAGTTTTTTCTCTTCCTTGCTGAGGTGCTTAGGGGTCCAGATATTGACATCGACAAGAATATCACCTGTTCCATAACCATTAACAGAAGGCAAACCTTTATTTTTTAGTCTGAAGATCTTACCGCTTTGAGTACCGGCAGGAATTTTAATTTTTGCTTTACCGTCGATTGTAGGTACTTCTACCGATGTTCCGAGAGTAGCATCAATAAAGCTAATGTAAAGAGTATAGATGAGGTTTTCTCCTTCTCTAACAAGCGATCCGTGCTTTTCTTCTTTAACTAAAATGATAAGATCACCGGCAGGGCCACCGTTCTCTCCGGCATTACCTTTTCCTCTTAGCGAAAGTTGCATGCCTTCTGCAACGCCAGCCGGAATATCGATCGAGATCGTTTCCTCACCATAACTTCTACCTTCACCACCGCACTTACCACATTTTGTAGTAATAGACTTACCGGAACCATTACAGGTAGGGCAAGTTGTGGTAGTCTGCATTTGCCCCAGAATAGTATTTGTTACTCTTCGCACTGCTCCTGCTCCATTACAAGTAGCGCAAGTATCCACCGCAGTGCCATCCTTGGCTCCAGTGCCATTGCATTGGTCACATGGTAAGTATTTTTTTACTTTTATCTTCTTAGTGGTTCCTTTAGCAATTTCGCTCAAAGTCATTTTGACCTTGATACGAAGATTAGAACCTCTTTTACCGGTTTGAGTTTGCCGTCTTCTTCCACCGCCGCCGAAAAAAGATTCGAAGGGATCGAATCCACCACCACCTGATCTGCCACCACCAAAAATATCGCCGAAGTGTTCGAAGATGTCTTCGACATTTACATTCTGGCCTGAGAAGCCACCACCTGAAACTCCGGCATGACCAAAACGATCGTATTGAGCTTTTTTATTGTCGTCGCTAAGGACTTCATATGCTTCAGCAGCTTCTTTAAATTTTACTTCAGCTTCAGCATCATCAGGATTTTTATCAGGATGAAATTTTAATGCAGTTTTCCGGAATGCTTTTTTGATCTCTTCTTTCGAAGCGGACTTTTCGACACCCAGGATATCATAATAATCTCTTTTCGCCATCTTTATTTATTTTCCCACCACAACTTTGGCGAACCTGATAATTTTATCGTTGAGTAAGTATCCTTTTTCAACTTCATCGATCACTTTGCCTTTCATACCCTTCTTTTCAACAGGAACTTCAGCAACAGCTTCATGAATCTCGCTATCGAAGTCTTCACCGATCGATTCCATTACCTGGAGTCCTTTGTTTTTAAGTGTATTTTCCAGTTTGTGATAGATCAATTTCATTCCTTCAACAACGGCAGTGGTATCTTTGGCATCTTCAGAAGAGTCCATAGCTCTTTGAAAATCGTCAATTACAGGCAATATATCTATAATGATATCTTTTCCTGCAGTTTGGATAAGCTCCAGACGCTCTTTTGCATTTCTTTTTCTGAAGTTGTCAAACTCTGCAAAAAGACGTAAATGTTTGTCTTTTAGCTCAGCATGTTTGATCTGAAGTTCCTCTAGTTCTTCTGCGGCCTTATTTTTTTTGGATTTCCTCAACATGGAATCGTTTTCTTCATTTGGAACCTCTGACGACGTGTCATTACCTTCTGAAACTTCACTTGTCTCAATGACAGTTTCCTTCTCGTTATTTTCGGTATTTTCTTGCTTTTCAGCCATTTTTACTTCGATTTCTTTGACGTAGGATAGAGTCAAATATCTTGCCATAGAAGTGATTACGTCAAATTGGCAGTAACAACGTAAGTGAAGATTGAGATATTGAGGAATTGAGACATTGAGAATTGTCTCCCGACTTCCCGATTCCCGACTCTCCAGGAAGTAGCGAAATAGGGGAGTTGCGAAGTATCAAGTAAGACTAATTGAAGTTGGGAAGTTGAAAATTGAGAAGTTGAGGAATTGAAAAAGGTCCACCAATTAATGATAGACCTTTTATAGAATTCCGGCAGATTCATGGCTGAAGTACCTTCTCAAAAAGTATGATTATTTTATTTCAGTCGGCTAATTATTTCTTCTTCAATTTGCTCTGAAGTAAAGTTTCGTCCGATAACGTTTCCTTCTTTATCAACTAAGAAACTCGCAGGAACTAATTTTACATTCATTGCAGCAGCAATGTCAGAATGCCAGCCCTTGAGATCACTGATATGACTCGGCCAGTTCATCGAATTATCTTTTATTGCATTAACCCATTCGTCTTTTGTATAGTCAATTGAAACACTAACGATCTCGAAGCCATCACGATTGTACTCATTGTATAGATCATGATAACTAAGTATCTGGTCCTGGCTCGTTTCTGACCAGGAAGCCCAGAAATGGATCAACTTTAGATCAGCATCAACTTCCAACACATTAAGGGTATTATCGTCTGGTGTTAAACCTTCTATCAGTGGAATACTGCTTCCCGGATCAAACGATGTGCTTTTATCTTTAATAAAAGACATTAACAGCAATACTGAAAATGCACTTCCTATTAAAATGCCTACAAAAACCTTCAGGTTTTGCAGTGCTTTGTATTTATAACTTCCTCTTCCCAACATAATCTTCTCATCAATTAATATCCAATTAATATAATAAACGTGAAGATATATTAAAAAGTTACATTTGTTGTTTGAGTCTTGTGATATTTGCTCCGATGTTATTAAGACGGGTTTCAATATTTTGATATCCACGATCGATCTGATGGATATTAAATATCGTACTTTTCCCTTCTGCAGAGAGCGCTGCAATGAGCAATGCCACTCCCGCTCTGATGTCCGGAGATGACATTGAAATTCCTCTGAGACTGAAGTTTCTGTTGAGTCCGATGACAGCTGCTCTGTGCGGATCACAAAGTATAATCTGAGCCCCCATATCGATTAGTTTATCGACGAAAAACAGTCGGCTTTCGAACATTTTTTGATGTATAAGGACACTACCTTTTGCTTGTGTGGCGACAACCAGAACTATACTTAAAAGATCGGGGGTGAATCCAGGCCACGGAGCATCGGAAACTGTCATAATAGAACCGTCTATGAACGATTGAATTTCATAAGAGTCTTGGGCAGGAATAAATATATCATCGTCTCTGAATTCAAGTTTAATTCCGAGTCTGTTGAATATTGTTGGAATAATACCCAGATGTTTAACAGCAGCATTTTTAATTGTGATCTCAGATTTCGTCATTGCTGCGAGTCCGATAAAACTTCCAATTTCGATCATATCCGGAAGCATACGGTGTTCACATCCATGCAACTTTTCGACTCCATTAATGATCAAAAGGTTTGAGCCCACGCCTTGAATATCCGCACCCATGCTGTTTAGCATTCTGCAGAGCTGCTGAAGATAAGGTTCACATGCTGCATTGTATATTGTAGTCTTACCGTTTGCCATTACCGCAGCCATAACGATATTTGCTGTACCAGTTACGGAAGCTTCATCCATCAAAATATAAGTGCCTTGCAGTTTTTCACCGTTAACACCATATATACCGGTCTTTGAATCGTAATTAAATTCTGCACCGAGTTTTTGAAATCCAATGAAATGTGTATCTAAACGTCTTCTTCCGATCTTATCTCCTCCGGGTCTTGGGATAAATGCCTTTTTGAACCTTGAGAGCAAGGGACCAACAAGCATTATCGAGCCTCTAAGGCCGGATGCTTTCTTTCGATAATCATCGGTTAGCAGATGATCCAGATCGACATTATCAGCTTGAAAGCTATATGTATCGGCATTTATTTTTTCAACCTGAACACCTATATCGCCTAACAAAGAAATAAGCAGATTTACATCACGTATATCGGGGATATTCGAGATCGTTACTTTTTCATCTGTAAGCATTACAGCACAAAGGATTTGAAGTGCTTCGTTTTTGGCTCCCTGGGGAATTATTTCGCCGGATAAGGTATTGCCACCAATTACCTCAAATGCATCCATTTATCTTCTGGAGTTTTTAGGTCGTCTTTTAGAGTTCGAAGGTGCAGGTTTTTTTCTCTTTTTCTGATGGCGGCTTAACATATCCAGATCCGCAGACTCTTCTAGTTTAAGCTTGCCTTTTGAAAGTGTATTGAGATCGTTGATTATAATGTCATCGCTAACGTTCTCACGATTCCAGTTTTTATAAACCAATTTCATATAACTAGCGATCACTGCTGAAAACTCTTGTTTCTTTTCTTCATCCTCCATCTCGATAGCTTTCTGAACCATCGTTTCTACATTTCGTCCATATTGTCTGAACCTCGGATGAGACTTTGGGTAGCCGATGTGATCGGGTTTTTTTTCTAATTCCTCTTTAGAAGGGATCGGATAAGGAGAATCCACATCAAGATCAAAATCAGCAAGAATAAAAAGGTGATCCCAGAGTTTATGTCTGAAGTCTTCTACATTTCTTAAATGTGGGTTTAAGTGTCCCATCAAATTGATGATCGACTCTGCAACCGCATTTCTTCTTTCAGGTTCCTCAATGGTCTTCGCATAGGCCACGAGGTTTTGAATATTTCTGCCGTACTCACGGAAAATGAGTTTGCTATTATTTTTATCGCTATAATCCATAATTCTTTTTAAAAAATAGATGCCAAAGGTAAAAAATGTTTCAGTAACCTAAGATATGTCGTTGTTTTGAAGGAGTTTTAGTTTGGCATATTTCAACATGATCTTTTTTTGACCTGCAGATTCGAATTCGATCGTTGCTATCCTGTTATTCATTCCACCGTCCATCGCAGTCACTTTGCCTTTCCCAAACCGCTGATGAATAACTTCACTACCGATCGGTAAATCGTTGATCTCATCTGCCACAAAATTAGGATCGGGCTTATATGTTTGTGTACGCCTGGGTTTATTTAGTGTTCTGTTTATTACATGTGTTGTTCTGGTCTGATCGGGTTTCGGTTTTTTGAAGGCGCTGTTAGACTCAAGAATTTCTTCCGGCAACTCTTCAAGAAACCTGCTGGGCTCACAATATTGGAGATTCCCAAATTTAAAACGCGTTGTCGCAAATGAAAGAGTCAGGTTTTTCATTGCCCTTGTCACCGCTACATAAAACAGCCGTCTTTCCTCTTCCAGATCTTCACGTGTATTTAATGACATCGCAGATGGGAATAAGTTTTCCTCCAGTCCGACAATAAACACATTTTCAAACTCCAGTCCTTTCGCAGAGTGAATGGTCATCAATCTAACGCTATCTGTTTTGTCTTTGACCAGATCGTCACTTGTTAGCAAGGCAATATTTTGCAAATAGGTTGCCAGGCTTTTGTCTGTTGCAGTAGACTCTTCTATGATTTCTACTGTGTCTTCTTCGACAAATTCATTGATACCATTTAGAAGTTCTTGTAAGTTTTCGAATCTACTTAAGCCTTCGATACTCTTATCAGTATATAATTCTTTCAAGATTCCCGAAGATTTTGCGATATGATGGGCGATGTCATAAGCATTTTGTTCATTAGCCATCACTTGGAAACTCTTGATCATCTGGACAAAATTTGCAAGAGCAGATTTAGCCCTACC
>JABDMM010000070.1 GCA_013001465.1 Chitinophagales bacterium
CCTCATTCCATTAGTAGATCAGGGCGGAAATTTTTGGTTCTTTCGTACGCTTTTTCATTCCTCCAGTTTAGGATAGCGGCTTCATTTCCTGAAAGCAGTATTTCTGGAACCACATTGCCTTCAAAATCTGATGGCCTTGTGTAAACCGGTGGTGCGAGCAGGCCGTCTTGAAAGGAATCTGTAAGCGCAGAAGTTTCATCATTGATCACTCCTGGAATAAGTCTTCCAATCGAATCGATAACTACAGCGGCTGCAATCTCCCCGCCAGAAAGAACAAAATCACCTATCGAAATTTCTTTGGTTACAAACATGTCTCTTGCTCTTTGATCGATCCCTTTGTAATGTCCGCAGATTATCATCAAATTTTTCTGAAGTGACATTTTATTGGCTTCCTTCTGATCATAAGTTTTTCCATCAGGAGTTAGATATATGATATCGTCGAATTTAGATTTACTTTGCAGATCTCGAATACAATTTGCCAATGGTTCGATCATCATAACCATTCCAGCACCACCACCATACTGATAGTCATCTACCTGTTTATGTTTTGATGTGGAGTAGTCTCTGAGGTTCACAATGTTGATCTCGAGAAGTTGACGTTCAACAGCTCTTTTTATGATCGAATGATCTAAAAATCCACTCAATAGTTCGGGGAGTACGGTTACAACATCAAATCTCATAGCTCAAATTTATGGTATAGTACTCAAATATCCAGTATCCCGCTTGGTAGCTTATATATAATCTTCCTCTTTTCATAGTCGATATTAATTATTAGATCTTCGACCTGAGGCAGCATAATATATTTACCGTTGTATTGAATTGAGAAAGTAGGATGAGCAGGCATGTCCATAACTTCTTCAATTTGACCGATGGACTCACCTTCGGAAGAATATACCATAAAACCTGTAAGATCTTTTTTGTCATTTGTATGGAAATACTCGCTTTCTTTTCCAAGCTCTATGAATAACTCAAAAGAAGATAACTCATCGGCTTTCGATTTTGTGTCACAGCCTTCCAGTTTGAGGATATATTCGGGATGTTTTGTTCGTCTGATATTTTCAATGAAATAGGGGAGGGTTTCCTTTCCATCAGAAATGAAAATATGGTTCGGAATGTTTTCCGGATTTAAAAGGGAATAAAGAAATTTGATTTTTAGCTCACCGGTAATACCATGAGCTTTAGTAATTCGACCGATCTTAGAATAATCGTCCATCTGAAGGATCTCTATGCCTTCCCTTCTTCTTTTGCAGCGTCGTCGCCTTCTTCTGCTTTAGGTTCTTCAGCAGGAGTTTCTTCTGCTTTTGCTTCAGCAGGAGTTTCTTCTGCTTTTGCCTCTTCTTTAGGAGCTTCCTCTGTTTTCTTTTCTTCAGCAGGAACAGCAGCTTCCTCAGCAGGTGCAGCTGTTGTTTCTTCAGCAGCTGATGCATTTTCGTCTGCTGGTGCAGCTTCTGCTACTTCAGTTGCGCCTTCTGCAGCTTGTGCTTCAGCATTTGCAGCAGCTTCTTCCTTTTGAAGTGCAGCTCTTTTTGCTTCATCTTTCTCTTCACGTTTCTTAGCTTCTGCATCGATCACCTTCTGTTTCTCGCTTGCTTTGGTCTTACTTATTTCGCGTACTTTATCCAAAACAGCGTTCTCATGGTCAGATACCCATGTCTGGTATTTCGATTCAACTTCTTGTTCCGTCAAAGCACCTTTCCTTAAACCTCTTCTCAGATGTTTTAAATACAGTGCACCTTTATAAGAAAGAATTGCTCGTACAGTATTTGTTGGTTGAGCACCTTTTTCCATCCAGTTGACAGCTTTGTCAACATCCACATTTATAGTTGCTGGAACAGATAAAGGATTGTAATCGCCTATCCTTTCAATGAACCTTCCATCTCGCTTAGATCTTGAATCTGCAATTACGATATGATAGAAAGGTCTCTTTCCTCTTCCGTGTCTTTGTAACCTGATTTTAACCGGCATGCATCAATTTTTAGGAGTGCAAATATAGAGCATATTTTGTATTAAAAAAAGGATTTACTTGCCAAATGGCATACCCTTGAAAACCCTCCCTGCAGAAGACATCTTTTGCATACTCTTCATCATTTTCTTCATTTGATCAAATTGTTTCAAAAATTGATTCACTTCCTGTACTGTATTTCCACTTCCAAGAGCAATTCTTTTTCTTCGGGATCCATTCATGATGTCTGGATTTAATCTCTCCTCGGGTGTCATCGAAGTGATGATCGCCTCTATTTTCTTAAATGAATTCTCGTCTATATCAACGTCTTTGATCGCTTTCCCAACCCCAGGGATCATGCCTAATAGATCTTTGACATTTCCCATTTTTTTGATTTGCTTTAGCTGACTAAGGAAATCGTTAAAGTCGAATTGGTTCTTACTGATCTTTTTCTGTAGCTCTTGCGCTTTTTTCTCATCAAACTGTTCCTGCGCTTTCTCAACAAAGGAAACGATGTCACCCATTCCAAGAATTCTCTGCGCCATTCTCTCAGGATGAAAAACATCTAACGTATCTACTTTTTCTCCGGTAGAGACAAATTTGATAGGTTTATCTACTGTATATTTTATTGATAGTGCGGCACCACCACGAGTATCACCATCTAATTTGGTTAGAACTACTCCGTCAAAATCCAACTTTTCATTAAAGGCTTTTGCTGTATTAACGGCATCCTGACCCGTCATCGAATCCACAACAAACAAAATTTCATTAGGGTCAACTGCCGCTTTTACTGCAGAAATTTCTTTCATCATTTCTTCATCCACTGCCAATCGACCGGCGGTATCTATGATCACAACATTATGTGAATGACTCTTTGCATAATCAATCGCTTTTTTCGCGATCTCAACGGGGTTCTTATTATCCTCTTCAGTAAAAACAGGGATCTTGATCGACTCTCCGAGAACTTTTAACTGATCTATCGCAGCCGGGCGGTAAACATCTCCTGCCACCATCAAAGGCTGTTTGCCTTTTTTTGTTTTTAAGTAGTGAGCTAGTTTGTGAGTGAATGTGGTCTTACCCGAACCTTGAAGTCCGGCGATGAGAATAACTGAAGGTGTGCCACTGGTATCAAATGTTGAGGCACTCCCACCCATAAGTGTGGTAAGTTCATCTTGCACTATCTTAGTCATAAGCTGACCTGGGGAAACTGCTGTTAGCACGTTTTCTCCTAATGCCCGGTCTTTAACCTTATCAGTAAAATCTTTTGCAATTTTGTAGTTTACATCTGCTTCTACTAATGCACGGCGGATCTCCTTAACAGTAGTAGCTACATTAATTTCAGTAATACTTCCTTGTCCTTTGAGATTCTTGAAAGCTCCCTCTAGACGTTCTTGAAGATTTTCAAACATTTGTATTGATTTGGGACTGCAAAACTAAAGCCTCTTTATCAATACACAAAAAAAAAGTTTGACCGCATTGCGGCCAAACTTTGACTTAGAGAAGTGTTTGGTAAAAAAAATTGAAATTAACGTCCTAAGTATGTTTTTAAATGCCTGCTTCTATTTGTGGATCGTAGCCGGTTTATTGCTTTATCTTTGATCTGCCGAACTCGCTCTCGGGTCAACCCAAAGTGATGCCCTATATCTTCCAGAGATAACGGATGATCCATATCTATTCCAAAATAAAAGCGTAAAATTGTTTCCTGTCTATCTGTTAATGATTTAAGTGATCTTTCTATTTCTGTTTTGAGTGAATCCGAATATATCATAGACTGATCCGCTTTCTTGGCATTCTCATTTTCCAGCACATCCAGCAATCGGTTTTGCTCTTCGCTCGATGCGAATGGAGCATCCATAGATACATGCCTGGACGATAACCCCATTGCGCTTTTGACTTCATCCAATTCGATCTCCAGTATTTGAGCCAACTCTTCTTCTGTGGGTTCTCTTTCGAATTCTTGCTCTAAGGATGAAAATGCTTTATTGATCTTGTTTAAGGATCCTACTTTGTTCAATGGAAGCCTTACAATTCTCGATTGTTCTGCCAATGACTGTAATATAGATTGCCTTATCCACCAAACAGCATAAGATATAAACTTAAAACCTCTGGTTTCATCGAATCTTTGTGCTGCTTTGATCAAACCAAGATTTCCTTCATTGATTAGATCACTTAAGGATAAACCTTGATTTTGATATTGCTTTGCTACCGATACCACAAACCTTAAGTTGGCCTTTGTTAAACGCTCGAGAGCGTTCATGTCTCCATTTTTGATCTTGATCGATAACTCAACTTCTTCTTCAGCAGAGATCAATTCGACTTTACCGATTTCTTGTAAATACCGTTCAAGGGACTGACTTTCACGGTTGGTGATAGATTTTGTGATTTTTAACTGGCGCATTATTTTATGGCTTTTATGATAAAGGAATTATGTATACAGGTAAAGTAATATATTAAAATCACAAAGTCAATTGAGCTTTGATTAAAAAATTATGAATTCAACACGATTATTTTGGATGGCTAGATTTTACCTCTGAACTGAATAAAAAAAGACTTTGCTATTAGTTTCTGATAATCATATGATTAAACTTCAACTGAGATAATAAACAACATTTAATAACTGTTTATGGAATTGTTATTTGGAAAATAGTTGTTGAATAATTTTGAATACCGTATTATTTAATTAAAATTGCATCATTACAAAACTCTTTGACAGGCTAAAAGATGGCTAGAAGCGCATTTGAATTGGAATATATAATCAGGTCATCGCCGACGATTCTCTACAATTTTCTATCTACACCTTCGGGCCTTGCCCAATGGTTCTCGGATACTTGCGATATTAATGGATCAGAATATAGTTTTGGATGGAATGGCAATATCGAGAAAGCTACGCTTATAGAAAGTGTTGAAAATGAAATGATCCGTTTTCAATGGGATAGTATGGAAGATGACGAATACTTTGAGTTCCTGATCGAAAGGAACGAGGTTTCGAACGACACGATTCTCGTTGTAACAGATTTCGCTGAAGAAGATGATATCGAAGATCAAATTCTCCTTTGGGATAGTCAGATTAAACGTTTACGCCAACAAAGTGGCAGCTGATCGCAATAAATTTCCCTTTCTTAAATTAGTATAAAGCAAATAGCAGCTAATTGAAAAAAATCGATCAATTTCTCTTTAAAAGTTTCATAGGTCCTTTTGTCATTACTTTCTTTATTGCATTGTTTATCCTGGTGATGCAGTTTTTATGGAAGTACGTCGATGAACTGGTGGGGAAGGGTCTCGAAATTCATGTCTTGGTTAAACTACTGTTCTACCACTCGATGAGACTTGTTCCTCTCGCTTTACCGCTCGCTGTATTACTCGCATCAATTATGACTTTCGGGAATCTTGGAGAATACTATGAACTCACAGCAATGAAGTCAGCCGGAATTTCCCTTTTTCGCATTATGCGAGGTCTAATTATCACTGCTGTTGTACTCAGCATTTTTGCTTTCGTTTTTTCAAATGAAGTCCTTCCATGGGCAAATCTGAAGTCTGGCTCCCTCTTATATGATATTAAACATCAAAAACCGACTTTCTCTTTACGGGAAGGAATTTTTAACAATAGTTTCGATGGTTTTAGCATTCGTGCGGAGGAAAAGGATGAAGATGGCCAAACGCTCAAAGATATCATGATCTACGATCATAGTAGCAGGAAAGGAAATGACCTTGTCATAACAGCCAAATCAGGTTATATGTACCAAACTTCTGACAGGTCAGCTATAATCTTTAAACTCTTCGATGGTCATCAGTATCGTGAAATACCTCCAAAAACGCTTAAAGACAACAGTTTTGAACATTATCGCACTCGCTTCGAATCCTGGGAAAAAGTTTTTGACTTGTCTGAGTTTGAATTTTCAAGAGTCGATGAAAAGTTTTTTAAAGACCTTCATCAAATGTTGGATATTGTTGAGCTCACAAAAGCAATTGATACAATAAGTATTGAAAGAAGCAGGATCGCGGTAAAGCTTGATAAAAATACGGAGAGTGTCATTCTTGCAGAAAGGTATAAACTTGCTGTTGATACTATCATAAACAAAGTTGGCTCCAATGATGTCGTCTCTCTCTTAAGAACTGTCGATCCAAAAAAAAGAAAATCGATCTTTGAGAAAGCAAATTTTAAAGCAAAAAACATGAAAAGCTTTGCCGGAATGGCAGGAAGACAGCTTGAAAGGAAGAATCGTGACCTTGTGGTTCACTGGATTGAATGGCATAGAAAATTTACTCTATCAATTGCATGTCTTGTTCTGTTTTTTATTGGAGCCCCGCTTGGCAGTATCATAAGAAAAGGCGGTCTTGGATGGCCGTTTTTCTGGTCCATTATTTTCTTTATCATATTCCATGTAACTTCAATTTCTGGTGAAAAAATGGCTGAGGAAATGACTGTCTCTCCTTTTTTTGGAATGTGGATGTCCACTTTTATACTTTTCCCGGTTGGTGCATTTCTTACTTATAAAGCTGCAAATGATTCTAATTTGTTCGAAGCAAGAGCTTATCGAACAATGTTTACTTTTGTGAATCGGGTTTTTGGAAAATTATCAAAACGCATTGAAACAACTAATTAAGAATTCTCTTTTTTTAAAGATCTATATAATTCTGTTTATAAGTGGTTTGCTACTTCATTTTGTTAATGAAAAAGGTGTCATCTTTCTCTGGATCAATGAACACCATTCTCCCTTGCAGGATGTGATTTTTAAATATGGTACTTTTCTTGGCGATGGTCTCTTTGTGCTTATTATCGCATTGATTTTAGCTTTCATGAATTTCGGAAAGAGTTTCTTAGCTCTTTTAACACTAGCGATCGGAGGTGGCTTTGCACAACTTATGAAGCAGGTATTCTTCTCTAATATTGTAAGACCTTCAAAGCATTTTGCAGACCTTGATCTCAATTTTGTTGAAAATGTAACAGTATACTCGAGCCACTCTTTTCCATCTGGTCATACCGCAACAGCTTTCGCTCTCTTTTGTATGCTCAGCTTAATGTTCAATAAAAGTGCCCTGAACATCATTTTTATCTTTCTGTCATTTCTGGTAGCTTATTCCCGAATTTATCTTGTTCAGCATTTCTATATTGACGTTTTGATCGGTTCTTTGGTAGGTGTGGTTTCCGCTGTGATTCTGTTTCTTTTGATTTTCAACCGTCAGGGATTCCTGGCTTCAAAATTGGCTAACTCTTCTGTTGGCTCACTATTTAGAACATCATGAAGAAACTTGAACTAGCTCCACTGGGTTTTTTGATCCTGCTTATTGGTGGTTCATTATATCTGTCTTTCCTTGGTGCTTTCGACCTCACTTTTGTCGAAATTCATGCTGCCGAATTGTCGAGGGAAATGCTGATCACCAATGATCTGTCCACTCCGAGGATCGCTTTTGAGCCTGTCTGGGAAGATCCTCCTTTCTTCAATTGGGTCCAGACTCTTTCATATAAATACTTTGGAGTTAATGAATTTGCTGTGAGACTACCTTCTGCAATTTCAGGAATTTTGATTCTTTTGATATGTTTCAGTATAGGAAGTAGTCTTTTTTCAAAAACTTTTGCCTGGATCTGGGCTTTATTTATGGCTTCAACTGCGATTTCTTTTATCTTTTTTAGAAGTGGGAATCCTGCTGCAGTAATGGCACTTATGGTGTTCCTTTCCACATATTTTGCAGTAAGATTGTTTTTCGATTTTGAATTCCAGGCTAAGAAAATATCAAAAAGGCATAGGTTTATCGCGCTTACTTTATCATCTTTTTTTGGAGGGCTTGCAGTCTTAACGATCGGACCCGAAGCATTGATTTTAATAATCGTTCCTTTGTTATTCTTAAATTTTTACAATAAAGGAGGCTCAACTATTAGTTTTAATGAGTTTCTAATTTGGTTGTTCCTTGTTTTGTCGATTGCCGGTTCCTGGTACGGTTATATGATGTATGAACAGGGTATCGTTTCATTTGAGCACTGGATCGATTACTACATCAAAGAATATAGTTTCTCAATTCGTAGCATCCAAACACTTCATCTGCAGTTATTCGCATTAATAATTCTTGGCTTCCCATCGATAATTTTCATTTGGGATGCTCTCAAGAGAGATCCGGTAGAAACCAAGGAACAAGTGATCTTCATCAACTTCATGTATGCTCTACTTGCGACCTCAGTTGTTTTTGTGATCTTTACAGGTGGAAGGAAACCGGAGTACTTATCACTTTCGATCTTTCCTATCTCCTTCCTCGCTGCTGTTTTTTTCTTTGACTTGATCAAAGGAAAACGTAAATGGAAAAAATACCATACACTCCAACTTGTTATAATTCTTTCTTCCTTTATCATCAGTTTTAGTATCGTCGAGTTGAATGATTTTGTTATTGGAGTTAGACATATAAATTGGCACTTGCTGTTGGCTATATTGCTCGTGATGGTGATTTTCACCGGGATATTTATCTCACGTAAGTCATGGTTGCTTTCCTTTTATGCTTTAGTTGGTTCTGGTATTGTAGTTTCTTTTGCTAGTTGGGTTTTGATCTTTCATATCGATGGAGTGTCTGAGAGAGAAGTTAAAAATTTCATCAAGGAGAATTCTGGTCAGGATTTTCTTATTAAATCTTGCATGGAAGAAGAGGTTTCACATTTGTTTTATATGGATCTTGACTCTGTCGAGCTTCAGCTCATGAACAGGAAGTTTGAAGATATTAGTTTTAAAGGTGCTCGTTATATTTATGGAAGAAAGCTTGAGGAGTGTATGTTAGATGAGTACACTTTTAAAAAATTGCCTTCAAATGAAGGTTACCATTTTTTCAGGATCGATGATTAGTGTGTGCTTCTGAAAATAGCAGAGTTCAATATTCCTATCTTATTCAGAAAATATTTCACAGAAACCCACATGCATCCTAGGCCATATTTCATGCTTCTTCTAAAGTTGATGCTGCTTGCTTCCTCAAAATATTTTGTTGGACATGTAATTTCTCCGATCTCATACCCATTATAAAATATTTGAGCCAACATTTGGTTGTCAAATATGAAGTCATCAGAATTTGCTTCGATATTGATCGATTTGATCACCTCAGCTGAGAATGCCCGATAACCGGTATGATATTCAGAGAGCTTTTGTCCGATCAGAAGGTTTTGGAAAAATGTAAGAAAGCGATTCGCGATATATTTGTACAAAGGCATCCCACCTTTAAGCGCACCTTTACCTAAAATTCTTGAAGCCAAAACCACAGGATATAGTCCTTCTCCAATGATGCCAACGATAGGCCTTATAAGCAAAGGAGTGTACTGATAATCCGGATGGAGCATTATTACTATATCAGCGTTAAGCGACAGAGCCTTAGCGTAACAGCTTTTCTGATTGCCGCCATAACCCCGGTTTTTCTCATGGCTGATGATGTGTTTAATTCCAATACGATCGGCTACTTCTACAGTTTCATCATTACTTGCATCATCTACTAATACCACTTCGTCCACAAGATCCATAGGGATCTCCCGGTATGTTTTTTCCAAAGTTTGGGCTGCATTGTATGCAGGGAGTACGACGACAACTTTTTTATTCTTGTACAATTCAATTCTCTTTTTAGCGGTTCTAAAATAGATTAAAACTTTATTTTAGCACAACTTAAAATTCAGGCTCAATTATGCGTATCCTTCAATTATGCAAGAAGTTTCCCTACCCAATGAAGGATGGAGAGGCCATTGCAATAATGAATCTTACCAAAGCTTTTTCAACTCATGGGGTTGAGGTTAAGTTGTTATGCATGAATACCGCGAAGCACTATTTTGACTTAAATGAGCTTCCGTCAGGTATACGGAAATTAGCTGATTTTGGTGCTGTAGATATTGATACTTCTATAAATCTGATGGATGCGCTTTTATCCTTTTTTAGAAAAGTACCCTATGTCCTGGAACGTTTTGTAGATAAACGCTATAAAGCAGCATTGATCCGAACGCTTTCGAATGAAGAATTCGATATCATCCAATGTGAAGGTATTTTCCTGGCTCCTTATCTAAATGTGATCAAAAGACATTCAAATGCATGTGTCGTTTTAAGATCACATAATATTGAAGCCGAAATTTGGAATCGCTTGTCATCTAACGCAAGGTTCGGAGCTAAAAAACTCTTTCTGACAAGAATGTCCAAACAAATGAAGGATTTTGAAAAAGAATTCATCAATAAATTTGATGCTGTAGTTGCTATTTCAGAAATTGATGAAGACAAAATAAGGCAATTAGGATTTGATAAACCATTATGTACTATACAGTCCGGTTTCGATTTTAATGAAACTATGGAGTTAAGCAAAAGAGATGGAGATGGTATTTTTTTTATTGGTGGCTTAGATTGGATCCCTAATCAGGAAGGTATTCGCTGGTTTATCGATAATATTTTGCCTCTGGTACACAAGGAGATCCCTTCAGTTCTGTTTCATATTGCCGGAAGAAACATGCCCGACTGGTTCAATGATTTGTCTTCACCGAATATAATTATTGCCGGGGAAGTAGAAGATGCTTATAGTTTTATGAATGATAGGTATGTAATGATCGTACCGCTTCTTTCTGGCAGCGGTATGAGAATTAAGATAGTTGAAGCACTGGCTTTAAAAAGATTGGTTGTTACAACTTCGATTGGTGCTGAAGGTGTGCGATATGTAAACGGGCAACATCTTTTGATTGCAGACACGATCGAGGAATTTGCTGCTGCAATCATAAGTTGTATCAAAGACAAACAAATAGCTAATGGAATCAGGGAAAATGGATATACCTTTGTACGCGAAAATCTCGACAACAAAAAACTCGGTGAAAAACTTCTGAAGTTCTATTCACAACTCGTATGATTACTCTGTTAAAAATTGTTTTCTGGCTATCCGTAGGAGCGCTCCTGCATTCTTATTTGCTTTACCCCTGGCTGTTGAAGATGTTTGCCAAAGGAAGAGGTCAAAACAAAAATCAATTCAGCAGGGGGGATGATTTACCTGTTCTCGTTATTGTACTTTCAGCTTTTAACGAAATAAAAGTCATACGTGAGAAACTGGAAAGCATTTACAAGACGGATTATCCCTATGAAAAAATTAAACTATACATCGGATCTGATGCCTCAGACGATGGTACTGATGAGGTGATCAGGGAGTTTGAGAGCAGACATGACAACATCGTCTTTTTCCCATATACCGAACGAAGCGGTAAATCTAAAGTGCTTAATAAGCTTTTTATTGAACTTGAATCTTCCGGACTTAAAGAGGACAATATAATTTATATCATGACAGATGCGAATGTCATGTTCGATAGATCTACACTCTTTGACCTAGTTAAAAACTTCAAAAATGATGATATCGGACAGGTTGGTGCTCAAATAATCAATACCGACTTCAGCAAAGCTGATATTTCATACCAGGAGCACTATTACATCGACAGAGAAAATGATATAAAATATCTCGAAGGACTAAACTGGGGTACAATGATCGGTGCATTTGGCGCATGTTATGCCATACGCTCTTCTTTGATCGTGGATATACCGGCCAATTACCTGATGGAAGACTTCTATTTGAGTATGAATGTTCTTAAGGAAAATAAAAAGGCGATCCTTGAAAAAGACGCTGTTTGTTATGAAGATCTTCCAGGTGAAATGCATGAAGAGTTCAAAAGGAAGAAGCGGATCTCCGCTGGGAATTTTCAAAACTTAAGCAGCTATTATAAGCTGCTTTGGCCACCATCGGCATTATCATTTTCATTTGTTTCCCATAAAGTCTTAAGATGGCTGGGACCATTTTTTATTGGTGGAGCATTCTTGAGTTCATTGATTTTAGGGCTTTTTAACAACTTTTATTTGTTAATGTTTGTTCTTCAATGTGTTCTGTTATCTATACCGGTCTTAGAAAAACTAGCTAAGGATGGAAAATTCAACTCGGTATTTTTAAAATTTATTTCGTATTTCTATAATATGAACCTGGCACTTTTTCAGGGTTTTATTATGTATCTAAAAGGAGTTAAAACAAATGTCTGGCAACCAACAAAAAGAAAGAATATTTGATTCTATAGAATCAGCGATCGAGGATATCAAGAATGGGAAACTCGTCATTGTAGTAGATGATGAAGATCGCGAAAATGAAGGTGATTTCTTAACTGCAGCTAGAAATGCAACACCTGAAATCATCAATTTCATGGCGACTTATGGAAGGGGGTTGATCTGTGTTCCACTAGTCGAAGAACGTTGCAAAGAGCTTGATCTTGAATTAATGGTCGGGAAAAATACGGCTTTGCATGCTACGCCTTTTACCGTATCTGTTGATTTGATAGGACATGGTTGCTCTACCGGTATTTCTGCAAAAGATAGATCTAAAACTACTTTAGCTCTCGTCGATCCTGATATTAAAGCCAGTGATTTCGCGAGACCTGGCCACATATTTCCTCTTAAGGCTATGAGTGGTGGTGTATTGAGAAGAGCCGGGCACACAGAAGCTTGTATCGATCTGGCCAGGCTTGCCGGTTTTGAACCAGCGGGAGTGTTGGTAGAGATCATGAATCCTGATGGTAGTATGGCAAGATTGGATGACCTGAAAGGCATCGCAGAAAAATTCGATATGAAGATCATTTGCATAAAAGATCTTATAGAGTATCGCATGAAAACCGAAAGATTGATAGAAAGGGAAGTGATCGTAGACCTTCCTACTCGCTATGGAGATTTTCAATTGTTCGCCTATAAAGAGAAATCCAGTGGTCAAACTCATCTAGCTCTTACAAAAGGTAAGTGGGAAGAAGATGAAAGCGTTTTGGTAAGAGTACACTCCTCTTGTGTAACAGGGGATATTCTTGGTTCTTTAAGATGTGATTGTGGAGACCAACTTCATGCAGCTATGAAAATGGTGGAAGAAGAAGGTACAGGTGTTATATTATACATGAATCAAGAGGGGAGAGGAATTGGTCTGATGAACAAGCTTAAAGCATACAAGCTGCAGGAAAGAGGAATGGATACAGTAGAAGCAAATCACGAACTGGGTTTTAAAATGGACCATCGAGACTATGGTGTTGGTGCACAAATCTTACACGACCTCGGAATTAAAAAAATGAAGTTGATGTCCAATAACCCTAAGAAAAGAGTTGGTCTTATTGGCTATGGGTTGGAGATCGTGGAAAATATCCCGATTGAGATGAAAGCAAATGAACATAATAAATTCTATCTGAAAACGAAAAGGGATAAAATGGGACACGATATTCTAAAAAATGAATAACGTTCCTATAATGCTACTTTCGGACTAATCGCACTGTCTTTACATTCTTTCCCTTTTCGATTCTGAGCAAATACATTCCGTTTTCAAGATTCACATGTTCGAGGTTGATCTCGAGATGATTATTATTGGGGCTTATTTCATGTTCTTTCTCATGTATAATTTGTCCGACTATATCGTATAAATACAGTTTAATCGCATTTCTCGTCCCTGTTTGGAATACTAGATTTATTTCATTCTTGAATGGATTTGGATAAACATCCTCCAGATCATATTCATTTACTATGTCTATTCCTTTACTGTTCTCAGAATTTTCTACTTGCGCAGTCACTTGAAATGAAATTAGTATAACTATATATGTTATTGTTAACCTGATCATTGTGTTATTTATTACGTAATTACAAAAAACAGAGTTGCATAAACCAATAATTATATTTAAAATAATTATTATGTAATAGCCAAGATTCTTGCTTGTCTTTAGCTTTGTCTTTTGTCTTTTCAGCTTTTATTTTGTATTTATACTAACGAAAGGAATATCAACATAAACTGAATAATAATGCTATTTACTGTGGAGTAGAGAGATTATTATTTTTGAGCAATTCTTAAGTTATGGGAGAATCCCGTGTAAAATTAGCGTCTACAAATAAGCAGATTCAAATTTTTGAACAACACCTGCTAAAAGATATCTATGCTCTTGAACGAATGCTTGACGAGGGTTGGTTCGAAATTGATATTACCAGGATCGGTGCTGAGCAAGAGTTCTGTCTCGTCGATAAGAACTGGAAAGCTGCTCCCATCAATATGGAGGTACTTGAAAAACTCGATGACCCTCTTTTTGTAACAGAGTTAGCGAAATTCAATGTCGAAGCCAATTTACCACCACTTGTCTTTGAAGGTGACTGCTTGTCAGTAATGGAAAATAATCTACTCAGTTATATGAGAAAGGCACAAGTTGTTGCTGAGTCGTTTAACTCCAATACGATACTTACTGGAATTATTCCTACAATCAGGAAGCATGATGTTGCTATTCACAACATTACCCCGATAGAGCGATATTTCGCACTTTGTAAAGCTATTGATAAGCTTAGAGGTAGCAAATACGAATTGAGGATCCACGGTACAGATGAATTGATTTTTAGACATGATTCTCCCTTACTGGAAGCTGCTAATACTGGTTTTCAGGTGCACCTTCAGATACCACCACACGATTTTGTAAAGATGTATAATATCGCTCAGGCGATTACAGGCCCAGTACTGGCGGCATCAACAAATAGCCCTCTTCTGTTTGGTAAGAGATTATGGCATGAGACAAGAGTAGCACTTTTCCAACAATCTGTCGATACTCGCCAAACGAGCGATCACCTTAGAGAGACAAGCCCAAGAGTTACCTTTGGAAACGATTGGTTGAGAAATTCTATTTTGGATATCTATAGGGAAGATATTGTCAGATATAGAATTCTATTGAGTACGGAAGCGGAGGAAGATGTTTCAAAAAAATTGGAATCAGGAACTGCTCCTAAATTAACAGCTTTAAACATTCATAATGGAACTGTCTACAGATGGAACCGACCTTGCTATGGGATTAGTGAAGGCAAAGCGCATCTTCGAATTGAGAACAGAGTATTCCCTTCGGGGCCTACTGTTATTGATGAAGTTGCTAATGCTGCACTTTGGCTTGGTTTAATGAAGGGCTATCAAAATGAGATCGAGGATGTAACTACTCTGATGGATTTTGCAGACGCTCGTGCTAATTTCATCAACGCTTCGCAAACAGGACTCAATGCTTCGATGTATTGGTTTGATGGGAAAACAGTCCCAACTTCTAAACTGATAATTGAAGAAATGATTCCAGTTGCAGAACAAGGGCTTGAATCTATGAATATTGATAAAGCAGATATTGAAAAATATCTTTCAGTCATCTATAACCGCGTCAGTTCAGGTAGCACTGGTTCGACTTGGGTTTTAAGATCGTATAATAATCTGATCAAATCTGCTTCCAGTGAAGAAGTCTGTGTTGCAGTAACTGCTGCTTCTTTTAAAAATCAACAGGAAAATATTCCTGTACATCAATGGAAGAATGCTGAGCTGGATGATATCCCGGAGTGGATTCCTTCAAGCATGTTGGTGGAAGAGGTTATGACCAGAGATCTGTTTACCGTTCAAAAAGATGATATACTGCAACTTGTAACTGATATGATGAATTGGCAGAAAGTGAGATACATCCCGGTTGAGGATGCGAAAGGTCGATTAGTTGGATTGATCAGTACAAGAGTATTGCTGAAAAAATTTGCAACTGCAAGTTATAATAACGGTGAAGTACCATTAACTGCTAAGGATGCAATGCAACCAGATGTTGTGTCTATTAATCCTGAAGCGAATATAATGGAAGCTATGGCAATTATGGAAAAGTTTGGCTATGGATGTTTACCTGTGGTTAATAATAATAAATTGGTAGGTATTGTAACTGAACAAAATTTTTTACAAATTACAAATAGACTATTAAAGAGATCGCAGCAAAGGAAGAAGTAATATGAAATTAGACTTTGAGTCCCGACCCTTACAAAGGATAATCGGTGAATTTCAGAATAGTAATGGACCGGTTTTATTTTGTGTTGCCGGTATCCATGGTAACGAGGTCGCTGGAATAAAAGCACTATATGCTATTTTCGAAATAATAGACAAGCTTGGAATTGAAGTGAAAGGCACTTTCATAGGTGTTTCAGGCAACCTTGCAGCTTTGAAAGTCGGTAAACGGTTTATCCATGTGGATATGAATCGACAATGGGATAAGGATGTCATTGAAAAGATCCTAACTCAATCAGAATCTGAAGCACTGAATGAGGAAAAGGAAATGAAAGAGCTTCTCACACTAATATTAAAATATTCGAAGCGAAATCCTAATGAGTTTCTTTTTCTCGATCTGCACACAACATCTGCTTTTGGTGGTGTCTTTGGAATAATAAATAATGTGAGGAAAAGCCTGCAGTATGCAACAGTACTCAATGTTCCAGTTTTAACTGATCTTCATGATGTTTTGCATGGCACATCCCTGAATTACTTTGAGGAAAAAGGTATACCAGCAATGGGTTTTGAAGCAGGTCAACACTATGCACCAGCTTCAGTAGACAATATGATCTCAGCTGTATTTATGATGTTGGTCGGTATGAATATGGTTAAAAGCAAAGAAATACCTGATTATAATTACTATGTAAAACATTTGTACCAGTATGGTATTGGTTTACCGAGATTAGTCCGATTCCTATATCGCCAGGAAGTCGAGAGCGATGATCAGTTTAAAATGCTGCCCGGTTTTGAGAACTTTCAGTTTGTAACTGAAGGTCAACACATCGCGAATAACAAATACGGTAGAATCTTATCTCCTGCAAGCGGAATGATCCTTATGCCTCTTTACCAAAAGCTTGGTAATGATGGTTTTTTCATTGTTAAAAAAATAGGGATATCGGAATTCTTGAATTAATAATTAGCAGCGAACAGTAATTCGAGATTGCTCATCTTAAGATCGAACTTATTACTGAGATGCACATTAGTAAGATTACCTTTATATAGATAAACGCCATGACGTATTCCGGCGTCTTCATATAACAAGTTCTTAAAACCACCCATCTTTCCGGTTCTTGATAGAACAGGTGTTAATATATTGCTGAAAGCCTGAGAAGCAGTTCTTGCAAATCTCGATGGGATGTTAGGTACACAGTAATGGATCACACCAAATTTTCTAAAACTCGGATTGTCATGATACCTCACTTCTGAAGTTTCAAAACATCCTCCCTGGTCAATGCTTACATCGATCACTACAGATCCTGGTTTCATCTGTTGAACCATTGTCTCAGGTACTATCATTGGCGTTCTGCCTTCCTTTGAATGTATTGCTCCGATGGCCACGTCTGCGGTAACTAATTCCTTAATAAGTATGTCAGGTAAGATCACAGATGTAAATATCCGGGTGCCTAATTCGTTTTGCAAACGCATTAACTTATATACGTTATCATCGAAAACGGAGACTATAGATCCCAGACCGAGTGCAGCATTAGCAGCATTTGTCCCAACAACTCCAGCACCTAATATCACAACCTTTGTAGGAGGAACACCTGAAATACCTCCCAAAAGCAATCCTTTGCCTCCGGAAATGGTACTGAGGTATTCTGCTGCAATCAAGATCACAGAGTTTCCTGCTATTTCACTCATCGATCTTACAAAAGGAAAAAAGCCAGCTGAATCTTGTATGTATTCAAACGCTAATGCCGTAACTTTTTTCTGCATCAACTTATCTATATAAGGCTTCTTTATCGTTGGAAGGTGAATTGATGAAATTATTGTCTGATGTGTTGCAAGCATATCGATCTCTTCCATGACCAATGGAGCAACCTTGATAATAATATCAGATTTGAAAACCTTTTCGACATCATTTGTTATTTCTGCCCCGGCTTCTGAGAATTCATTGTTAAAAAAACTACAGTCTTTTCCCGCATCAGATTCGATAAGGATTTCATGGCCTTGATTTACTAATGTTCTAACAGAATCAGGAGTGAGCGCAATTCGATGCTCGTCAAATGAACGCTCCCTCGGTAAACCGATCTGGAGTCGCTTATTTCCGTGTGCAACTAATGTGGGAGCTTCTAACGGTTGTAAGCCAAGTTTGGTGACTACACCAGAGAACCGACTCGATTTTTCTTCACTCACAATTTAAATATAGTTAATTTTCTTTTCTCACTTTCTTCTTCTGCTGCTATCTCTGTGTATAAACTGCCACTTGGCAGATCGTCTTTGATCTTTTCCGGCCACTCTATAAAACAGTAATCCTTACCGCTTATATATTCTCCAATTCCTGTGTTCCAAATTTCTTCCCTGTCTTTTAACCTATATAGATCTATGTGGAAAACAGTTCTGTTTGCTTTCGCAATCAGGTATTCATTTACTATTGAAAAGGTTGGACTGCTGCAGGAATCTTCTACTCCAAGTTGTCTGCAAATCTCACCGATCAGTGTGGTTTTACCACTTCCAAGATCTCCGCTAAATGCTACCAACTTACTTTCGGTCATTTTATGAATGATAGCTTTCGCAACGGATGGTAACTCGTTCAGATCGTTAATCTGTATCTCTTCCACTGTTATTTTGAACTAAGTGTTATAACAGGAATGATCATCTCCTCCAATGAAATTCCCCCATGCTGGAATGTATCGTTGAAGTAGTTAACGTAGTGATTGTAATTGTTCGGATAAACAAGATAAGTATCATCTTTAGCAAAAATGTAAGATGAACTCACATTAGGTTTCGGAAGACAGATCTTATGTGGATCTTTTACTTCATAAACGTCTTTGGGCTCGAAGTTCAAATTCTTTCCATTCTTATACCGGATATTCGATGTGGTTTTTCTGTCACCTATACACTTAGATGGAGAACCTACTCGGATAGAACCGTGATCTGTAGTTATTATAACTTTAACATTCTTTTCTGAAATCTGCTTCAACGCATTATGTAAGGGTGAATGATGAAACCATGAATATGTTAGCGAACGATATGCCGCTTCATCTCTTGCTAATTCCTTTAGTACTTCCATTTCTGTCCTCGCATGAGATAGCATGTCAACAAAATTATAGACGATAACAGTTAACTTGTTATGAATATAATTCAGAATGTTGTCCTCGAGATTTTTAGCATTCTTATGATTCGTGATCTTGATATAACTGTGCTTTATCTCATCGCGGAAAGTCCTGTCGAGCAGTGAACTCAACATTTCCTTTTCATGCAAATTCTTACCACCTTCCTCATCATCATTTTTCCAATAATCTCCAAAATGCTTCTCTATATCCAATGGTGTAAGTCCGGAAAATATCGAGTTTCTACTATATTGAGTTGCAGTAGGCAATATGGAATAGTAGCTCGATTCTTCCTCTAATCGGAAGGATTCCAGTATGAGTGGTTGAAGTGTCTTCCATTGATCAAACCTGAGGTTGTCGATCAGGACCATAAATACAGGTTCTTCTCCTTTGATATGAGGAAAGACTTTCTCCATCATCAGATTCTGCGATAATAGTGGAGCATCCTCATCTCCCTGCATCCAACTTTCGTAATTCCGAGTCACAAATTTGCAAAACTCTTTATTTGCTTCCCTTTTCTGCATGAGGAAAACTTCATGCATTTCTTTGGTATCTGATTTTTCTAGTTCTAATTCCCAATATGCGAGTTTCCGGTATAATTGTGACCATTCTTCCGCAGAGTTGACAGATTGCAATGATGCAAACAATTTTTGAAACTCCTGTTGGTATGCTGAAGTTGTTTTTTCGCTAACCAATACACGTGAATCTGTAATTTTCTTAAGAGTAGAAAGTATTTGCTGCGGCTTCACCGGTTTGATCAGGTAGTCCGTGATCTGCGAACCAATAGCTTCTTCCATCAAATTCTCTTCTTCATTCTTGGTGATCATCACTACTGGTAAATGATTGTCAATTTCCTTGATCTTCGTAAGTGTTTCCAACCCTGAAAGTCCGGGCATTGATTCATCTAAAAAAACCACATCCACCTGATTCTCTTTGCATGTTTCGATCGCATCCTGCCCATTGGTAACAGAAATCAAATTGTACCCCTTTTTTTCAAGGTACATTATTTGAGGTTTTAACAAATCTATCTCGTCATCAGCCCAGAGTATTGTGATCATATCTTACTTTTAGTACTGCTTAAACAACAAAAAACGCTGTTTATTATAATTAGATTCAAATATCATAATAAAACTCCAAGCTGTTGAATAAAAGAAAAATATTTAACGATCCGGTATACGGCTTCATTACCATTCCTCATGACCTGATCTATGATATCATAGATCATCCATATTTTCAACGGCTAAGAAGGATAAAACAGCTGGGTCTTACAGATTATGTATATCCGGGTGCACTTCATACGCGTTTTCATCACGCACTTGGAGCGTTACACCTCATGCGAAAAGCGATCTTCGTTCTCAGAGCTAAAAACAACGAAATTACCGAAGAGGAAGAGGTTGGTGTTCTAGCTGCGATATTACTTCACGATGTCGGTCACGGTCCATATTCTCATACGCTTGAGAAAAGCTTGATCAATAGTGTTTCGCATGAGGATGTCTCTATGATTTTAATGGAGAAACTAAATTCTGAGTTCGACCAAAAACTCGCTCTTGCAATAGAAATATTTAAAGGTAATTATCATAAGCAATTCCTACATGATCTTGTAAGCAGCCAACTCGATATGGATAGGATGGATTATTTGAATAGGGACAGTTTTTTTACAGGAGTAAGCGAAGGAGTAATAGGATATGACAGGATTATCGAAATGCTCGATGTTCACGACGGTCAACTATGTATTGAATCGAAGGGGATCTATTCAGTTGAAAAATTTTTAGTAGCCAGATCGCTAATGTACTGGCAGGTTTACCTGCATAAAACTGTTGTTTGCGTTGAAGAGATGCTGATAAAGATAATCGAAAGGGCAAAAACAATAATCCGTGAAGGTGTGCAGCTCCAGGCAACTCCGTCTCTTCAGTATTTTTTATACAAGCAGATCCGCAAGGAAGATTTTTACACGAATTCTTCGACAATCGAACACTTTGTGAAACTCGATGATATTGACATCTTCTCTGCTATTAAGACATGGATCGAATGTGATGATATTGTACTGTCTCACTTATGTGAATCGGTTGTAAATAGAAGATTGTTTAAAATAATTATGCAAACGAAGCCATTTGAGGATGATTTCTTTAAAGACTTACTCTCAAAAGCCGGGAATCTGTATAAGATAGATGAGGATCAGGCTGGATTTTTCGTTTTCAGAGGAAAAACGAGTACGAAAACCTATAATCCGGAACAAACTCACATTAATATCATAGGTAAAGATGGTTCGATCAGCGATATTGGCGAAGCTTCAGAACATTTTAATGTCAATGTGTTATCTGCTCCTGTTACTAAACATTACTTAATTTGCCCAAAGGAGGTATTAATCTGAAATATTGTTAATTTTGCCCGATGCAATTTACTGCAAAGCAATTGAGCGAAATTCTGAATGCCGAAATTGACGGAGATCCCGAGAAAATCGTTAATTCTGTCGCCAGAATTGAGGAGGCAGATGTCAATGCTATTAGCTTTATAGCAAATGATAAATATAATTCTCTTATTAATACCTCCCGCGCCGGTATTATCATTGTAGATCGAAAACTGCCACGCGGTAATAATGTCGATTCAACCCTTCTTCGCGTAGAAGATCCTTATTCCAGCTTTGCAATATTGATTGAAAATCTCACTGAGAACAATCATCAAAAAAAGTCAGGTATTGAAGGGAATACATCCATAGGTGAGAATTCTGTGTACGGAGAGAATTTCTATCTCGGTGCATTTTCTTGTATTGGAAACAATGTCACTATCGGTAAGAATGTAAAGATCTATCCTAATAGTTATATTGGCGATGGTTCAAAGATCGGAGATAATACAGTTATCTTTTCTTCTGTAAATATATACCATGAATGTGAAGTTGGATCAGACTGTATTATTCACGCAGGTGCAGTTTTGGGTAGTGATGGTTTTGGATTTGCTCCTCAGAAAGATGGTAGCTTTAAAAAAATTATCCAGAGCGGCAATGTTGTTCTCGAAGATCACGTGGAGATCGGTGCAAATACAGTTATTGACAGAGCAACAATAGGATCTACAAGAATTCACAAAGGGGCAAAACTCGACAATCTGGTTCAGATCGCTCATAACGTGGAAATAGGTAACTCAACTGTCATTGCTGCACAGGTTGGAATTTCGGGGAGCTCGAAAGTAGGTAACTATTGTATGATAGGAGGGCAGGCTGGCTTAGTAGGCCATATAACTATCGCAGACAAAACCAGGATCAATGCTCAAAGCGGGGTAACTAAAAAAATTAACAATCCGGAAACCTTTTTAACGGGTTCACCGGCTTACAACTATAGATCAGCCCTTAGGAATGAGGTCATGGTAAGACAGCTTCCGGAATTGCTGAAAAGAATACAGGATCTGGAAAACGAGATAAAAGATTTAAAGGGAAACGTATAACTCAACGGATGTATCAACAAACAATTCATAAACCTGCAACTATTGAAGGTGTAGGTCTTCATACCGGAAATTCGGTAAAAATGACTTTTCACCCTTCTGAACCGAACACCGGTATCAGATTTCAACGTGTAGATATTGAAGGTGAACCAATCATTAATGCGGATGTTGATCTTGTCGTTTCAGTCGACAGAGGTACAACTCTTGAAAAAAATGATGTGAAGATCTCTACGGTAGAGCATTTGATGTCTGCCATTGTTGGTCTGGAAATTGATAATTTGCTCATCAAACTCGACAGCCAGGAATTGCCCATCATGGACGGTTCCGCAAAACCATTTATAGAGGTTCTCGAAGAAGCCGGTATTGAAGAGCAAAGTGAGGAACGTGATATATTCGAACTTTCTGAAAATATTTATTATAACGATTCCGAAAAAGGTGTCGAAATGCTGGCAATGCCTAGCGATAGATATAGAGTTACTGCTCTGATCGATTACCAATCACCGGTTTTAGGTCAGCAACATGCTTCTTTAGAACATGTGGCTGATTTCAAAAGCCAATTTGCCGATGCAAGAACATTCTGTTTCCTTCACGAACTTGAGCTTCTGGTTGAGGCCGACCTTATCAAAGGTGGAGACCTTACCAACGCAATCGTAGTTGTCGATAAGCAGATTGATGATATAGAATTAAAAAAACTGGCGAAGATCTTTAATAAGCCCGATGTTAGAGTTGTCGAAGAAGGTATTCTTAATAACGTTACCCTCAGACATAGCAATGAACCTGCGAGGCATAAACTTCTTGATATAGTGGGAGATCTCGCTCTGATTGGTTCTCCAATTCAGGCCAATATCATTGCAACAAAACCCGGTCACAAAACCAATATCGAATTCGCTAAGAAAATAAAGAACCATATCAGGAAAAAAAGAAAGAACCCTGATGTGCCTGAGTACGATCCAAACAAAAAGCCTATTTATGAGCTAACCGATATTGAAAAAGTTCTGCCTCATAGATACCCTTTTCTTTTGATAGATAAGATTATCGACCTCACTGATTCTTATGTTGTCGGGATCAAAAACACCACTTTCAATGAGTGGTTTTTCAGAGGACACTTTCCCGGGAATCCTGTTATGCCGGGAGTCCTGCAAATCGAAGCGCTGGCGCAAACCGGTGGTATCCTTGCGTTAAAGACAGTTGAAGATCCAAGTAAGTATGATACGTATTTTCTTAAAATTGAAAATGCAAAGTTTAAGAATAAAGTAGTACCCGGTGATACTTTGATCATGAAGCTTGAGCTGCTAAGTCCTATAAGACGAGGAATTGTAGATATGAAAGGAACGATATTCGTTGGAGATAAAATCGCTACAGAAGCACACCTGATCGCCAGAATTATTGAGAGACAAATACCTTCAGCTGATGTATAAAGTTTCTGTTCATCTCGATAATGTGTCAAAACGTTATACGAGAGAATGGATTCTAAAAAACATTTCTTTCGAGTTTAACAACGACAATTCTTATGCTGTTATCGGACCTAATGGCTCTGGAAAGAGTACGCTTATCGAATTGATCTCAACTTATCTTACACCAACCGAAGGATCGATTTCATATGTTGTCGATGGTCAATCGATACCAACCGAAAAAGCTCACAATTATCTTTCTTTTTGTTCTCCATCTTTAAGCTTGATAGAAGAAATGAACCTAAAAGAAATGCTTCGTTTCCACTTTAGATTTAAGAACACTCTTGCAGGGATAGATGTAACCGAAATTGCGGCACAGCTACCATTCGATAGCAGGACCATGATCAGAAATTATTCCTCAGGAATGAAGCAACGGCTTAAAATCGTGTTGGCAATATTTTCTCAAAGCGCAGTTTTACTTCTTGATGAACCCACTACAAATTTAGATGAACAGGGTTTTAAATGGTTCGAGAACCTCCTCAGAACAAAATTGAATAATAGACTTCTATTGATGAGTTCCAATCTGCAAAGAGAAATTGACCTCTGCAGCCAAAGGATTTCAATACTGGATTATAAAAAAGTGAAAGCGATCTAAATATTGGCGGTGAGATTCCGGACTATTTTAAATCTTCCAAGAAACTGACTGGCAACAATTCTCAAAACTGTATAGGTTGGTATGGCGATGATCATTCCTGCAACCCCGGCGATCGAGGCAGAAGCTAATATCAGAATAAAGATTTCCAAAGGATGTGCTTTCACACTAGTAGAGAAGATAAAAGGTTGGAGTACGAAATTGTCAACCATCTGAACAACTAGAAACACAATACCAACCTTATATATCATTGGAGCCATTTCTGTGTAAAAAGGGAGCTCTAAATTCGATGATATACAGATCACAATTCCGAAGAAGCCACCAATGATAGGCCCTACATAGGGTATGATGTTAAAGAAACCTGCAAATATCCCGATCATAACAGCTAACTTAAATGGAATATCGGCATTTCCAAATCCAATAATGGTAAGCCCTGTTGTGATCAATATCGATACTGTAGAAACCTGAATAATGATCCCTATAAAATAACGTGTGAGCAGTTCTTTACTCTTGTTAAGAATGTCCTTCATTTGTGTTTCATAACCGGATGGAGTGAGCGTATATAGAATATTCTTAAAAAGAGGAGGCTCTTTCAGAAAGAAAAATGTGATAAAAATGATAGAAACAATTCCAAGCAAAGAATTACCCAATGTGCTTAATATCGAATTCGCAATGTTTGCAAACTCGATAGCCATTATAAACTCATTAATATAATCGACAAAGGTTTTTTCTAACGACCTGTCTGCTTCCATTAAATAGTATTTTTTTAAGAAGCTTTCAGTTTTTTGGATTGGCTGTTCGAGACTATCACCTATCTTTCTATAATCAAGAGAAGATATCTCACGAACTTCTTCCGCTATTACAGGTACCAATAGCGCAGCAAAAGCTGAAATTATACTGAAGAATATTATTAATGTAAGTGCTGCGGTTAAAGATGAGGGTAAATGCCGCTTTGCTATCTTGATCTTGTTAAGCCGCTTGATTATAGGCCTTAAAATAATAGAAATAACAGCAGCTGAAAGAACATAAACTACAATTGTTCTGAAGTACCAGCTTAAGAGGAGGAATACAACGATCGATAAAATGCTTAATCCTATTCGTATTGCGCTATTGGAAGGCATTTTCTGAGTTTTGTAATAAAGCGATCGGCTTTTTCACATCGTGCTCTCCCGGATAACTTATTTCATCTAATTGCCTTTTCAATTCAGGATAAAAACTATGAAAGTATTCAAGATCTTCACCGCCCAATGGATCTGCATCAGGTATATCCTGTTTGTATGGATCAACTTGTTGACCGTTTTTCCAAAACCTGTAGCATACGTGCGGTCCTGTAGCGAGTCCGGTACTACCAACGTATCCGATAATTTCTCCTTGCTTCACAAATACTCCCGGTCGTATATTCTTAGCGATCTTTGACATGTGCAAATATTGGGTCGAATATGTTCCATTGTGTCTTACTTTGACATAGCGGCCATTATATCTTCTATATGTCGCTTCAGAGATTACTCCGTCTGCAGTGGCATATATTGGAGTCCCATGAGGAGCAGCATAATCAGTTCCGAGGTGAGCTTTATATCTCTTCTGGACCGGATGAAATCTTCTCCCCGAGTACCTCGAGCTTATTCGACTATATTTGACCGGAGCCTGTAGAAATGCTTTTCGTAAGCTTTTTCCATCAGGTTCAAAGTAGTCACCGGCATGAATGCTATCCTTTTCATAGTAGAAACCATATAGGTCCTTCCCCATATGATTAAACAGAACCGCAGTGATTTCTCCTATTCCTACAGATTCTCCCTCTACCATTTTTTCAGTATACACTACTTTAAATCGATCTCCTTTTTGTATCCTGTAAAAATCGACGGTCCACGCATAAATCTCTGAAAGTCGCAGAGCAAGGTCCGGATTGATCTTATTCGCTGTCATAGTTTCATATAATGAAGTCTGGATCACTCCTGATGCCTCTTTCCCCAAAATTGTTACTTCTTTTTGACCGCGATAAACACTTACCGTATCATCCAGGTTAAACACTATATAATTAACCTTGTTCTCTTCATAGATCAAACACTTTGCTCTTGGTATACTATCATCACTATCGACTAAAATACAATATGGATTCCCTTCTCTCATTTTCCTTACATCAAAAACTGGTTTAGCGATAGTGGCAAGTTTTTCGATCGTAGTATAATCGATATTGTATGCAGTCAAAATATCAGATAGGAATTGATTGCGGCGAACTTCGGAGAAAACAACTTCTGCGGTATCAATTTCCATTCCGTAGAGTTGAATTCCTTTGTCCAGAATTGGTTCTTCAATTTCCAGAATTGGGACTGCACTCAATGGTTCATCGTTGTCTTGATCCCCCAGATACAGCGTTGCAGTGGTTAAACCAATAAAAGAGAGCAGTGTGATTAAGATAAGTTTTAATTTCATCCGTTAATTTTCAGCGGCAGTAAATATAATGTTTTCATTCAGGATAGCAGCTGCTTCAAATTCATACCTTTTAGTTTACTTGTACTATTTATTGAACAAAATGTTCACTCAACCCTTGTCCATGTTTCGGTTCTGCCAAATGTTGGAATTCCAATATATCCCCTGACATCTAATTCATCTCCACGAAGTTTAAGTTTACACTTATAAGTTTTGCCATTTTCAGGATCATAAATATTCCCACCTTTGAACTCGCCGTCACTATCTTTCGAGAAATCATGCATAACGATAAGTCCGATTAGTGGAGTAGTATGCATCGATTTATCCGGATTGTTTTTATCCTTCGCAACCTCACCATTTTCATCTAAGGGATCTTGAAGCCATACTATTTTCCCAAAATAACTTCCGTCTTTCTTATAAATCTCGATCTTTCCACTTTTATCGGTGTTATACCAGATTCCGATAATCGCTTCGGCTGGTGCAACTGCAGTTAGGATCATGACGAGGAGCGGTATTATAAGCACTGTTTTGAAGTTTTAACGAGTTGATTTGGTATTGAGTATATTATCTAAAGAATACCACCGAGTTTAATTGGCGGTTTTTCTACTCCAATCTTTAACAAATGAATATATGAATCTCTGCTGATTAATTCTGCTCCGAGGCTCGATAAATGATCAGTATAGACCTGGCAATCGATCAAGCTGAAATCAGTCGCCTCAACCATTGAAACAAATGCAGTCTTGGAAGCATTTGAAACATCTGAAAACATGGACTCACCAAAAAACATGTCACCGATGATAATCCCATAAAGTCCTCCAACGAGTTCGTCCCCGATCCAAGCCTCAACAGAATGAGCACTACCCATTTCGTGAAGATGCTTGTACGCCTCTATCATCTCTGTAGTGATCCAGGTATCATATTGATCTTTTCGTTTTATTGCCGAACATCGATGGATAACTTGCACAAAAGACTGATCATAAGTGATCCTGAATTTCTTATCTCTCAAGATCTTCCTCATACTTTTGCTCACTTTCAGATTTTTTGGGAATAAAACAAACCGTGGATCGGGCGAGTGCCATATGATAGGCTCATCTTTATTGTACCATGGAAATATACCTGACCGGTATGCAAGATGGAGTCGGTCTGTTTTTAAATCTCCTCCGATCGCTAAAATCCCATCAGAATTGCAATGTTCTAAGGGTGGAAAAAAGATCTCATCATCAAGAATATAAATGGACATCTACTATTCTATAGTAGCTCCAATACCGCGATCGGTTAGCCCGGATTTCATGGGTTGGAGTTTGTCTAGCAATCCATGTTGGACAGAATACCGACCTTTGTGGTGGATGATCATTGCACATTGTTCAGCCTGCTCCTGCGAATGATCGCATATTTCGACTAAACTCTGAATGACCCAATCGAATGTATTGATTTCATCGTTATGCACGACAAGTTGATGCTCCTGAACAGTTTGTTCCAGCGTGATCGACTTTTGTAGTTCTTTGGTGTTGGACATTTCAATTAATCATTAATACTATTACAAATATAGAGAAAACCATTTATCCTATGTGCTCGAACTAAGTGAATCTATTGCCGTATATCACTTTTAGATTGTCTATTTAATGGACAATTCACATTTTTCTATAGGTAATCAACCTACTAAAACCAAACCCTTAATAATACTTTAGTATAAATTTCCACTATGAAATATTTAGCAAGCATCGTTATAACTTTGTGTATCCTGTTAATATGCAGCAGTTTAGATGCTCAAAACCTGAGCAAGACGGAAGCAAAACAAATCAAAGCGGAACTTAAAAGCTTTAAGAAAAACCCATTGATGTATAAACTCAAGATTCAAAAGCTGAAAAATAGTATCGATGACCAGGAAGAAGAAATTAAAGATCTAGATGCAAAGGCAAAAGCCAATAGAAAGACGATAAAGAAGTTAAACGATTCCTTAACTGTACTTCATTCTGCTATTGACTTGTTAGTTGAAGAGGCTGAGCAAAATGCAGTCACCGAAGAATCATATGCAATGGATGACAATTTTTCCGATGAATCTGCTGTAATCTCAGAAAAAGATCCGCCAGGCACGGTCTACAAGGTTCAGGTAGGCCATTTTGAAAAATTAAATCTAACGGAGTATTTCAAAAGCCCCAAACTGTTTTCGCTTGAAACCAGTAGAGGAGGATTCACTTACAATATTGGCAATTTTACGTCCTATGAAAATGCTAAAAAGTTTGCAGAGGATATGCGAAAACTTGGCATAGTAGATGCATTTGTTACTAAATATAACAATGGTAATCGCGTGGACTAATATAACATAGATCTTATCTGCTGAAGAGCTCCGTCTTTTACATCCAGGAATTCTGAATTAACTGCTAGATTACATTTCTTGTGTTCTACAACCTGCTCTCCCGATCTTATCTTGTATTCTGTGATATGACCATCTGCAATCGTTAGTTCGAGCATATGACCTTCTTCTGAAAGCTTATGAAGGATCGTGCAATCAGAGGATTTCGCGTATAACCATTCAAATGACTTGTATTTTTGGTCCCTCAAGTTCACCACCTTTTGAAACTCTGATTCGCTCATACGATACTCTACCTCTGCGTTATAAGCTGCTCTTATTTCAGATGCTAGATTCTCTTTCACAATTCCATTCTCAATTTCTGAAACATTCTTTACTGTACTTCTTTTAGAATCGATCGCCCTGCTGGATATCTCATCGAATTGTGGTTTCAAGGCTGACTTCAGTTTTGGAATATCGCTGTCGATCAGCAATGTTCCGTGACTGATTATTTTTTTACGATTTGTGAATTGTGCTGTACCGGTGATCTTGAAACCATCGACCTCAAGATCATTCTTGTCGTTGATCTTTGCTTCTATTCCATATTTAGAAAGTGCGGCAACTACAGGGTTCAGCAGTGTATCGAATTTATTTAGATCCTTTTGCTCAAATTTTGTGATCAGACTGAAGTTGAGATTGCCAGAATCATGATACACGGTACCTCCACCGGTGATCCGTCTTGCAATATCAATGAAGTTCTGACGTGCAAATAGAATATTAGCTTCCTTCCAGATATTTTGATTTTTGCCCAGAACGATACAGTCGGCATTGAAATAGAGTAGGAGCAGCGTTTCTTCAATATCTGTATTCCTCACAAGATACTCCTCAAGAGCAAGATTGAAATATGGATCGGTCGATGACCGATTGTCCACCAGTAACATTTCTATAGTTTGCTTTCTACGATTTCCATAACTTCCCCTTCAAGTTGCTTAGCTTTTTCAACCATTGCTGTGGCCTCTTTTAATTTTTGATCTCCATATTGTTTATCCTGAAGCCCGCCGATATTGATCTTGACATTTAGATAAGCTCCGATCACAGCACTGCGGGCACACAATGCTCCTACACCGGCATCAGATACTGAATTTGGATTTCCGATATCTGCCATAGTTTTGATAAGTTCGAAAGAATGCAGTGAAACTTCCATGACCTGGAATGGGACTTCGATAGCATACTTTGTGGCATTTTCTATTGCTTTTTTACGTTCAGCTACCTCATCTTCATTACCTTTCGGTAGTCTGAAGGCGTTCATGATCCCATTGAATGATGCTGTATCTTCATCTACGAGATGCAATAGTTTATCTTTTATAGACTGACCTTTTTCAGCCCAGTTCGAAAATTCCTCCCATCGATCATCCCAACCTCGTTTGTGCGAAGAAAGATTAGCGACCATCGTTGCCAGCGACGCTCCCAATGCACCAATATAAGCTGAAATTGAACCACCTCCTGGTGCTGGAGATTCGGATGCAGTTTCATTAGCAAATGCTTTGAGATCCATCTGTATAAGCGGATTATCATTTTCGTCAGCTACCATATATTCTATGATATTTTTATTCGGATCGAATGGTTTAAGATCATCCAATCCCATAGACTTTACTGCGATCTTGATCAGTTCATCATTGGAAACTCCTGTGGATCGCTCTTGTTTTTTTAGGAAAAACCTACCTGCGTCAAGCATTGCACTAAGTGGGATCAATCCAACTAGCTCGGAACCCGTGACCCGCATACCTCTCTTATTTGCTGATTTAACGCATTCATCAAATGCTTTATGCACAGGGGTGATCTTAATGTTTGTAAGATTCATCGAGATCTGGGCTATACCGAACTCTTCAATATACCATCCTATTCCTTTCACAGCTTTACATGCTCCCGGTATCCTTATTGGTTCGCCATTTGAATCTCTTTCGATTTCACCGGTAACCGGATCTCCGCTTCGCTTAACTCTTCCTGCTTCTCTTACATCAAAAGCTATTGAATTAGCTCGCCTCGAAGATGTGGTATTTAAGTTTACGTTGAAGGCGACAAGAAAGTCTCGAGCACTGATCGCTATATTCCCTGTCTTTGGATTGAATTTCGCTGGACCATGATCAGGCTTCCATTCCGGCTTCTGGATCTTTTCTGCAATTCCTTCATATTCACCCGACCTTACCGTTGCCAGATTCTTCCTTTTTTCTTCTGTTGCTGCATTTTCATACAAGTAAACCGGGATGCCCAACTCACCAACTCGCTTGCCTAGCTCTTGAGCACATTGAACGCATTCTTCCATCGTGGCATTTGCAACTGGTACGAATGGACAAACATCAGTTGCTCCAAAACGTGGATGCTCACCCTTATGCTTACTCATGTCGATCAATTCAGAAGCTTTCTTTATGGCTCTGAATGCAGCTTCAACTACAACAGTTGGTTCTCCCACAAAAGTGACAACTGTTCTGTTTGTCGCAGCACCGGGATCTACATCTAGTAGTGTAGCGCCTTCTACAGACTCAATCACATCAGTAATTTCTTTAATGATCGACATATCACGACCTTCAGAAAAATTTGGAACGCATTCAATTATCTTTTTCATGCCGCAAATATAATTATTGTGCGAATCGGAAAATTGTATATCTGCATTAATTTAGAGCACTCTCCAAATTCGATTTTCTGCAAATGCATAAGGTAAGTAAGCCAGAGAATCCATTTTCTCGCTGATGATCAGTTTGCCTGATTTACCAACAGCTATACTTCCCATTTCATTTTCAACTTCCATTGCAAATGCTCCGTTGATTGTGGTAGCATTGATCGCTTCCTCAGGTAGCATTCCCATTTTGATGCAGGCAAGTGATATCACAAATGGAATATTGCCTGACGGTGTGGATCCCGGATTGTAGTCGCTTGCAAGTGCTACTGGGATATTGTTCTCTATAAGCTTTCGAGCTTGAGCGTACGGAATATTGATGAAAAAAGAACATGATGGTAATAGCGTTGCTATCGTGGAGGAATTCTTTAAAACTTCTATATCCTGAACACTCAAAACTTCGAGATGATCCACGGATATGGCATTATGATCTATAGCTGCTTCAATTCCACCAATAGAAGTAAACTGGTTCACATGTACTTTAGGTTTTAAACCAGCTTTGCAACCCGCATCCAAAATCCTGTTCATTTCATCAACAGAGAAGTAGTTGCTTTCACAAAATACGTCGATATAGTCAGCCAGGCCCTCATCTGCGATCTTAGGTATCATTTCATCGATCAGGATTTTCAAATAGCCATCATGGTTCATTTTGTATTCTTGCGGGAATGCATGTGCACCTAAAAATGTAGCTTTTATGGGGATGTTTGATTTTTCTTTTAACTGGCGGATCACTTTTAGGATCTTGATCTCAGATTCTACAGTTAGACCATAACCACTTTTGATCTCGACAGCCCCTGTTCCTCCATCCTGAATCGCCTCAAGCCTTTCTTCGGCATCTTCCAGCAGTTTGCTTTCGGAGATCCCTTCTAATTTTTTGGCAGAATTTAGGATTCCACCTCCGGCAGCAGCGATCTCTTCGTAGGATTTCCCTTTTATCCGGTCAACAAACTCACTTTCCCTGCTTCCTGCAAACACCAGATGCGTATGAGAATCACACCAGGCCGGAAGAACAAAACGGTCTGTTGCATCGATGATCTCATCTGCTCTGTCAGGAACGTTTTGCATAGAACCATATGAATCGATTTTGCCTTTACTGATCAATACATATGCATTATCGAGTCGGGGTAATTCTTTGCATTCGCTTCCTTTTAGCGGACTTTCGGGCGTTTCTCTGTTACCAAATAATGTTTTTATATTGACTATCAGTGTCGACATAGTAGGTTTTTTCTTTTCTTTGACGGACTAAAATTAAACTAAATCCTTTCATGGCTGGAAATACATTTGGCGATTTATTCAGGATTACAACTTTTGGCGAATCTCATGGCAAACTTATGGGCGTTGTTGTCGATGGCTGTCCGGCTGGCCTTCATATTTCTTCCAATCAAATTCAGCAAGAACTCGATCGACGAAAACCATCATCAGAAGGGTTTAGCACGGCAAGAAAAGAATCAGACATTTGTGAGATTGTCTCAGGTGTTTTCGAAGGCAAAAGTACAGGGGCACCGATCTGTATCTTGATTCCTAATAAAGACCAAAGAGAGAAAGACTATTCAGAACTCAAAGACAAGTTCCGACCTTCTCATGCAGACTATACTTATAATAAAAAATTCGGTTTTCGAGATCATCGAGGAGGCGGCAGATCATCGGCCAGAGAAACGGTTGCGCGTGTTGCAGGAGCAGCAATTGCAAAACTTATCCTAAAGCAATTTGGAGTTAGCATAATCGCATACACGAAACAGATCGGTGAAATTGCTCTTGATAAGCCCTATTCCGAATATGAGCTATCCTTAGTTTATGAGTCGGTTTTAAAATGTCCTGATAAACCCAAAGAAGAAGAAATGTTGCAGCATATCCGAAAAATAAAAGAAGAAGGAGATACTCTTGGAGGCATCATCGAATGTGTTTGCACTTCTGTCCCTGCAGGTTTAGGAGAGCCTGTGTTTTCAAAACTCAATGCAGATATTGCTGCAGGTATCTTCAGCATACAAACTGTTAAGGGTGTAGAATTTGGTGAGGGTTTTAAATCTGCTTCGATGAAAGGAAGCGAGCACAATGATGTCTTTATTATGGAGGATTCCAAAATAAAAACAGAAACGAATCGCTCTGCCGGCATTCAGGGAGGGATCTCGAATGGGATGGATGTCTTTTTCCGCGTAGCTTTTAAACCTGTTTCGACATTAATGATGGATCAAAAAACGATCGCTAGTAGTGGTGAAGCTGTCGATATCAATCCTAGAGGGCGACATGATGTATGTGTGGTTCCAAGAGCCACAGCTATTGTTGAAGCTATGGCTGCATTAGTGCTTTGCGACCATTTGCTTAAAAATCAGATGAGCAAAATGGATAGCATTATAAAATAAATAAAATCACAGGTTTCACAAAAGATGATTAGTTTAATACTTCTATGAAAAAGCTGGAACTCCACTGGAAAATAATAATCGGACTTGTCCTTGGTGTTGCCTGGGCAGTGATCTCTGCCTATTTCGGTATTAGTGAATTTACGATCAATTGGATCAAACCTTTTGGAGATATTTTTATTCGGTTGCTTAAACTTATAGCTGTGCCCTTGGTACTATTTTCTATTATCAATGGTATAGCAGGCCTTTCAGATGTTACTAAACTAGGAAGATTAGGAGCAAAGACAATTGGCTTTTATCTGCTTACAACACTGTTTGCAACGACACTTGGACTTACACTTGTAAATACCATACAACCTGGTAACAAAGTAAGTGATAGTGTAAAAGAGCAGTTAATTGCAAATATACAGTCGGCAGAAGGTGAGGTTGTAGTCGACCCCAAAATTGCAGAGAAGGAAAAAGATGCCAAGGAAATGAAAAAGGGCGGGCCATTGCGATTTCTTGTCGAACTTTTTCCTGAGAACATTTTCCTCTCGTTGAGCAACAACTTACTGATGCTGCAAGTCATTGTCTTCGCCATTTTCTTTGGGATCGGAATATCGCTTGTGCCAATTGAAAAAGCTAAGCCCGTGCGAGACTTCGTTTCCTCTTTTAATGACATCATTCTAAAGCTTGTCGATATTATCATGCAAGGCGCACCATTTTTTGTGTTTGCATTACTTGCAGGTGTAATGGCTCAGTTAACAAAAAATGATCCGACTTTACTTGTAGATGTGTTCTCCGGAATGGGATGGTTTGCTCTCACAGCTGTTCTCGGTCTCGCATTTTTGATCTTTGTCTTTTATCCAACAATTATGAAGCTTACGGTTCGAAAAATTTCTTATCGTGATTTCTTCCGGAAGATCGGAAATGCACAACTCGTTGCATTTTCTACAAGTTCAAGTGCAGCAACATTACCAGTAACGATGGATTGCGTTCGCGAAAATATTGGTGTCTCACACGATGTAACCAGTTTTGTTTTACCTGTTGGAGCTACTGTAAATATGGATGGCACAAGCTTATATCAAGCCGTTACCGCAGTTTTCCTGGCTCAGTTTTTTGGCTATGACCTTTCGCTTTCAGCTCAAATAACAATAGTGTTCACTGCTGCCTTAGCTTCAATAGGGACACCGGCTGTACCAAGTGCTGGTTTAGTAATGTTGATTATTGTTCTGGAATCCGTAGGGTTACCTGCATGGTGGATCGCATTGATCTTCCCGATCGACCGTCCACTTGACATGATACGCACCGTTGTAAATGTTACCGGTGATGCCACAGCAGCTACAGTTATCGCTAGCTCAGAAGGTGAACTAGTGCTAGTGGAACAAGAACGCATAGAAAATTTCAAAGTAGAATGAAAGCAGTTTTTATTACAGGTGCTAGCAAAGGTATCGGTAAGGGTATTGCAGATGCCTTTCTAAAACAAACAGACTATACAGTATTTAACATCTCAAGAAGCAACACGGTCGTAAATCCACGTTTGCAATTCCTCCAGGTTGATTTGTCTGATAAGAATGCGCTTCTCAATTTCAATTTTCCGGATCACGATTATGAAAAGATCGTATTGATCAATAATGCAGGGACCTTAGGTGAGCTAAAGCATGCAGGAGCTATGAGTGATACTTCTATCTTTAGTGCTTATATGGTCAACGTTGTTGCTCCTCATGTTTTGATCAATAAGTTTATAAAGCATTTTAATGATCTAATTAAAGAAAAGATCATCATCAATATTAGCTCGGGAGCCGCATCAAGTGTTTATGATGGATGGTCTGTCTATTGCGCTTCCAAAAGCGCCATAGATCAAATGAGTAGAGTGATCGATCATGAACAAGATCTGATCAATGCAAGTAGCAAATTCAAAGTTTATGCAATTGCTCCGGGCGTCGTGGAAACGGCAATGCAACAACAACTTAGAAAAGCAGATGAAGCTGATTTCAGCAGAAAAGCAAAGTTCATTGAACTCAAAGATAATCAGGCATTATATACACCAGCTGAAGTTGGCCAACGCTTTGTCGAACTTATCGAAAATACCGAAAGTATCGATGGTGTAATTTCGCGCATTTCCATATGATCAGGATCGTCTACTTTTTTTTCCTTCTTTTGCTACTAAACTCATGTAAAGTGAAAACACAAGCCGATATCATTCTACATAACGGAAAAATATATACCGTAGACAATGCTTTTTCAATTGTCGAGGCAGTTGTCATAAAAGATGGCCTGTTTCTCGATCTTGGAAGCGACATGGAAATGTTAAGCAAATACGAAGGAGAGCTGATCGATCTTCAAGGCAGATCGGCATATCCGGGTTTTATCGATCCGCATTGCCACTTTATAGTTTATGGAAGATCTTTTTCACAAATTGACTTGAATGGTTGCAAATCTATGGACGATCTCCTAACCCGGGTTGAGAAATACGCAAAAGAAAATCCAAAGGGTTGGCTGCTCGGTAGAGGTTGGGACCAAAACCTTTGGCCGGATAAAGCTTTTCCTGATAATAAAATTCTGAATGAGCTGTTTCCGAATCAACCTGTTTTCCTGAAACGTATAGATGGCCACGCGGCTCTTGCAAACCGAAAAGCACTTGAGATTGCCGGGGTCGATGAAAATACAATAGTTGATGGGGGTGAAGTCCATTTGATCAATGGAGAAATGACCGGTCTCTTGATCGATAATGCACTGTACTTAGTAGATGAACATGTTACTCATTCAGCTGAAGACAATAAAAAAGCGATAATCGAGGGACAAAAACGAATGTTTCAATACGGCATCACAAGTATCGGTGATGCTTGGGTAGAGTTTGAAGATTTTAACTTGTTCAGATCGATGCATGAAAGTGGAGATCTGCTTCTGAGGATTTATTGTATGCTCCTTCCGAAAGAAGATAATAAAAACTACTTCACTTCTAAAGGTATTGTCCAAACTGATAAACTATATGCTGGTGCTTTCAAATATTTCATAGATGGTGCTCTTGGAAGTCGTGGTGCAGCACTTTTAGAGGACTATGAAGATGATCCGGGTAACGACGGACTGCTCATGGATTCTGTTGATTACTTTAAGAATGAGGCTGAATGGAACCTTAAGAATGGTTTTCAAATGAATTGCCATGCGATCGGAGATCGTGCTAATCGTATCATTCTTCAAATTTATTCTGAAGTTCTCAAGGAAGGCAATGACGATCGATGGCGAGTAGAGCATGCTCAGATTGTGCATCCTGACGATCTGGACGTTTTTGAAAAATATAACGTCATTCCATCAATTCAAACAACCCATGCCACTTCAGATATGTATTGGGTAAATGAACGCATCGGAGATAGAGTGAAAAATGCATACTCCTATAAAACGCTACTTGGGAAGGCAGGTATTGTAGCAAATGGAAGTGATTTCCCTATTGAAAAAGCGAATCCTTTGCTTGGTTTTAATGCAGCCGTTACAAGGAAAGATGTGAAAGGATTCCCCGAAAATGGTTTTCGGCCTGAAGAAAGATTGAATAGGGAAGAAGCTCTAAAAGCAATGACGATTTGGTCGGCTTACGCTCAATTTGAAGAGGATAAAAAAGGAAGTATAGAAAAAGGGAAATTCGCTGATCTCGTTGTCACGGATAGTGATATCATGACCTGCGATGAAATGGACATTTATAAAACTAAAGTGACACTAACTATTCTTGCTGGTGAAAAAGTATTTATTGATGGACAATTATCTTTATAAAAACTTGTTAATAAATTAATTGTGTTTATTTAAACTGGATTTTTTCTGACAATGGGGGTGAAGATCAAAGTCAGCCCAAGGATCATAAGTTCAAAAGAAAAAACATGCATTACAATTAGGTTCATGGTCATAAAGATCAGCAGCAATATCAGGAGAATGAAATCAAATTTTCTGCTGAATAAACCGAAAACAAAGAGAAACTGGCATGTAAAAGCGCTGATAAAGAGAAGCTGACTCATGTGTGAATGAGATATTAAGTATTCGATAAAAACATTGCTGTTGTCTGCTAAACTTAAAAGGTGCTGTTCTTTCAAAATGGCCACCATATGATCGCCATCGAAAATCGCTCCCCTGAATAACTTCCATAATGATGCAGAGACAAAAATGAAGATGAAATAATAGCGAACTGATTGCCAGGATAAACTCATGCTCTTCTCACTTTTGAAATAAAACGGCACCGTCATTAGGATGACTCCTATAAGACTGTGATAGTGATGATTTGTGTAAGAGTTAAAGACGATCATGTAAATAAAAAGCAATAATCCGCAGGCAATAGTAGGCCACCTCCACTCAACTTTGAAAATGGAAATGATAGCAGATAGAATCAATAACAAGTCAAATATTATACCCAATGGCGGAGTCATCAGTTTCTGAGGAAACCCGAGAATATGAAACCCGATGTAAAGAAGATCCAGTGAAGTGAATGGTATCACTGCTCCGCTTAGATCATGAAAAAGAGCTGATGAAAAATAGCGATACGCAAGATCAAGCAGAATAAAAGAGAACACCATGCGCTTTAATATATATGCATCGAGTTTCCTCATCAGAATGTTTGAATGAGCTTTTGTTTTTCTTCTACTGCGCGACCATTTTCATATTTGTAGCGCACTTTATATAATGCGATTGACTTGACTTCATTATTGAGATAAGCAGATAGCCTTTTTTTATACCACTTCTGAAATTGCTCTTCAATGGCCTGCTCTACGGTAAAACTTTTTGTGACTGTCCCAATTTTACTAATGTAGTAATCCTCATAGGGCTCCTTGAAGTTATTTTCAATCAGATATGCATAATGTTCGAGTGGTGAGTAGATACATTCTCTTTGCAGGTCATTGAAATTACTAAGTAATACTCGTTCACCGTCAGCTTCAATTCTGTAAATTGTAAAGGCTTTCTTTTGCGTATCGGCTTTAGAATACATACCCCAATGAAGCCAGGGAGTGATCTCTATTCCTTTATAGCTTAGAAAGACCTGTCCAACAACAAATATCCCAAGTAGGATAGAAGCGATCTTGCTATGTTCCCAAAGCGATGTTATATATTTTCTCATGCTATCATTAAGTTACAGCCTCTGATATCGCTATTGTCAATACGACCCAACACTTCCAAATCACCATAACTATTTATCCGCCCGAGATCAGATGTTTGGATAAAACTACAGGATTGATAATTTGCAATATCAATGACAGCGATTTTACCGGTTTCACCATTTTCTAAAATCCGCATTGGATCGTAAGGATCTTTTATAACTACTTGGGCTGTAGGTGGTATATGAAATACACCTGCGCCTTTAGAGTAAAATTGCGATTGAAGTTCTGTCATTCCGTATTCCGAGTGGATCTGCCCAACTCCAAAAGCCTCCGATAACTTTTCATGCAACTCTGCTCTTGTTATTTCTTTTCTTCTTCCTTTCATTCCTCCTGTTTCCATGACTATTGTCGATGGAATTTTTGCGGGCATCTTTTCAGCAAAATCTAATAAAGCATATGATACACCAAGCAGAATGTGTTTCTTTCCTTCATCGTTGAACATTTTAAGCTTTTCGATCAATGCATCGTTGTCATCCATATGAAATCCGCCTTCACCGGCAGTGTTCTGTTTGATAAAGTGTTCAACCATATATAATAATGATGAAGAAGGACTATCAAAATAGGAGGGAAGTAAAGCTAGGATCGTAATGTCGCTAAGCGAACCGTAGTACTTTTCGAAAATACCTTGCGAAATGTTTTGATAGAAGCTCAGGTTTGCAATGTAATGTTTAGACCTTTCAACTCCGGTTGTGGCACTGCTTTCAAAAATAGCATCGTATTTATCAGTGCAACTTATTTTATGTGTTTTGAAGACTTCGACCGGGAGAAATGGAATGTCGGCAACATTATTTACTGATTGGGGTTTAACAGATAGAAGTTCGATATATTCTCGATAGATTGGATTATTTTCCCACTGGTAGTTGAAAATTTTGAAGATCAACGGCAGTGAGTCACCTGGTTTGAGATTTAGTATGTGTTGCGCTTCGAGCTGCATTCTGATTCACAAATTTGAACTATTTATACAAAATATTTTTTCTAAATGACAGTTGAGTAGTTATAAAATGAGATATTTTCCTTTCATATATCTTGCAGTATCCGCGTTCCTGCTTTCATCGTGTGTGGATAATCCTAATTTTTCGGATAAACCACATATCGAGTTTGAGAAGTTTTCACGTACCATTGTTGATCAGAATGATTCTTTCAAGGTTTTCCTTCATGTTGAAGATGGTGACGGTGACCTTGGGCTTGAAAATAGCCTGGGTATGGATTGCGATCCCTGCGATCTGGTTACACCTAACAGCTGCATAAATGATCCAAGCTGGGACTTATTTCTGATAGATGACAGAACCGGATGTATGGCTCAAAAGAAATTGCCATTCGTTAAACCATTGGGAAATTTCGAATCGGTCGAAGGTACGATAAGAGTGAGCATCAATCAGGGGCAGTATTGCTGCCGAGATAAGCAGAACCCACAACTGTTTTGCCCCACAACAAGTCCTACAGATACTATAAACTTCTGGATATTCATTAAAGACAGATCCGGGAAACACAGTGATACTGTATACCTGCCGCCTCTGATCTTAACATGTAACTAAGACTCCGACCTTCTGGATTTCCATTTGCTTACTCCAATACTTTTCGAAACACCGTTTTCCGAAGTCGGATTCTTTTTTGCATTATTGAAAATAAATGCACCTATTTGAGCGATTTGTTCTACATCTCCAGTTTCAGCATTTTCTCTATTGCTGAAATTCTTTTCGACGAAGTGTGTGTCAAAATCCCCGGAAATAAACTCAGGATGGCTCATCACGAAACTTCCGAAGCTTAACGTGTTTCTGACCCCAACGATGCGATATTCTTCTATGGCTCGCTTCATTCTGCTAATTGCCCGTGGTCTGTTTTCATCGTACACTATCAGTTTTGCAAGCAGCGGATCATAATAGATCGGAACTTCCATTCCTTGTCTGTACCCATCGTCTACTCTAATGCCGGGACCTTCTGGTTTTAAATATATTTCAAGCTTACCTGTATCCGGTAAAAAATTATTATCCGGATCTTCAGCATATATCCTAAGTTCGATAGAATGGCCTTTTGCTTCAATTTCATCTTGCTGATATGAAAGCTTTTCGCCTCTGGCAATATTGATCTGCTCTTTAACGATGTCGATTCCCGTGATATATTCTGTTACCGGATGCTCCACCTGCAACCTGGTATTCATTTCCAGGAAATAAAAATTCTTATCTCCATCCATTAAAAACTCCACGGTTCCTGCTCCTTCATATTTGCAGGATTTCGCAACATCCGTCGCAGTCTTTCCCATTTTCGCTCGAGTATCTTCATCCATCAAAGCGGATGGAGCCTCTTCGATCACTTTCTGATGTCTTCGTTGAATAGAACATTCTCTTTCAAACAGGTGAATAACATTACCGTGCTGGTCTGCCATGATCTGAAATTCGATATGCCTCGGATTAGACACAAATTTTTCGATGAAAACAGATCCATTGCCAAATGCAGATTTCGCTTCGCTTATTGCACGCTCCATACTATCTTCGAAATCCACTTCTTTATGAACAACTCGCATTCCTTTTCCACCGCCTCCGGCAGATGCTTTGATCAATACAGGATAACCTATCTTTTTGGCAATTTTCTTCCCTTCTTCAACTTGGGTAATTGCGGAAGGACTTCCAGGAACTAATGGAACGTCGTATTTAGCCACTGCCTCTTTAGCGGCTAGTTTACTTCCCATCAATTCTATAGAATGCACGGAAGGTCCGATGAACTTGATTCCTGCTTCACTCACTTTCCTGGCAAATTCAGCGTTTTCAGATAGAAAGCCATAACCCGGATGGATGCCTTCAACATTCAATTGCTTCGCAACTTTAATTATTTTATCCTGAAGTAAATATGAACTGCTGGATGCAGGCGGACCAATACAGACTGCTTCATCTGCAAAAAGTACGTGAGGTGATAGTCGATCGGCTTCAGAGAATACGGCGACGGTTGTTATATCCATTTCCCTAAGCGATCTCATAATTCTAAGAGCTATTTCTCCCCGATTAGCTATCAGCACTTTTTTCATGATTCCAAAAGTAAGAAATCTTTGTCCGCTCTTCTCTTCCTTTTATTAGTCTTGTGAAATTTTGTCGCTTACTTTTGTTATTGCTAAATTCCCGTCCGAAATCATATTCCAAATGATCAGTCAGATGTTTTCATTTTTATGGAAAGAATTTTTAGTTGAATGGAGAAACAAGAGTGTTCTCGGAGCGATCCTGCTGTATGCTTTCTCTACGGTTTATATTATCTATTCTTTTCAAAATTTTAAGAAGCTTTCTGCTGAAGAACTCTATTCAAGTTGGAATATTTTGTTTTGGCTTGTGATCTTGTTTATTACAGTGAATGCAATATCGAAGTCTTTTAATCATGAAGGATCTGGACGTTACCTTTACTATTATACGATTGCAAACCCAACCGCATTTATACTCGCAAAGATCTTATATGGGATACTTTCGGTTCTGCTGCTTTCATTGATTACTTTGTTTCTGTTTATTCTGTTCTTTGGTTTTCCATTTCAACAGTTTTATATCTTCTTGCTGGCAATGTTTTTTGGGGGAGGCGGACTTGCTATCATATTCGTGTTAATATCTGCTATCGCCTCGAAAGTTGAAAATAATTTTGTCCTCGTTTCTATCATGGGATTCCCTTTGATATTGCCATTTATGGCTTTTACGATGCAGCTTTCAGAGCTGTCTTTTGCCTGGTTTGATACCGGACTCACAAAAAATGTGATAATTCTCGCATTATTTGATGTACTACTTGTTGTTTTATCTGTAATATTGTTTCCCTTTATTTGGCGTAATTGATCTACATGCTAAAAATCTTAAAAGCCACCTGGTGGAAATTTCTTTCAATACCTCTTTTGATCTATATTGTTGCTTTTGGACTTCTGCAACCTATCGCACCGGGAATAAGCTCAATTCATCAAGATAAGATAACTATTGGGGAAGTTAATTTCATCTCGATCGAAACTTACAATACGCATCTTGAAGAAGCTGCCTCATCCTCACAGGCATGGCTAAAGAATGGTGAGACATTCATTTGCGGTGTATTTACTGAAATCAAAAATAATACAGCAATAATAGGATTTCCGATAGCCAGGAAGGATTATGAAAAGCGCTTTTTTGATCTTATTATCAATAATGATATTGATGGCACTTTCGAACTTAGAGATGCCTTGGTACCAGCTGAAAATTTCGGTAACAACTCCTTTTCAGACGTCGACTGCAAAGTGGAAGTTAATACCAATGAATCTGCATTCTTCACTTTCCCTAATAGAGAAATCCTAAAAGAATCTATCAGAAATTTGTTTTTTCATGTCTGCATGTGGTTTGCAATGGTCTTTTTATTGATTTTCAGTCTTGGAAGCAGTGTTGCTTATCTGAATACAGGCAAAAAACCATGGGATACTATGGCTCATTTGGCAGTGGTAACGGCCATGGTTTTCGGAGCTCTTGGAATTCTTACTGGAATGGTATGGGCTAAATTTACATGGGGAGCATTCTGGCCTAACGATCCAAAACTAAATGGTGTTCTAGTAGCGATGCTGGCTTATCTTGCTTATTTGATCTTAAGAGGGTCTGCAAAAGATGAGAGTAAAAAAGGTCGATTGGCCGCTGTTTATAATATATTTGCGTTTGTTCTTTATATTATTTTCATTTATGTTATTCCGAAGTTCTCGAGTTCACTTCATCCCGGTATGGGAGGAAACCCAGCCTTTAGCGAATATGACCTCGATAGTTCTTTGAGAATTGTATTTTATCCTGCCGTGATAGCTTGGACTTTGCTGGCTTTCTGGTTGTTTTCAATTCTGTTGCGGATCGAACTGATAAATGAAGATCTTGAAGACCAATTAATTTAAGAATGAATATTTTATCAATACTTACGGTCTTATTATTAGAAGCATCAAATACGTCATCTGTAGGTGCAGAAAGTTGGATGTACGGAGGTGAAAAATTTTATGTCGTGTTTGTTGTCATTCTAATCATTTTTTTTGGAATCTTTACATTCCTGATATTACTGGAAAGAAAATTATCTAAAATCGAGCATCAAATAAAAGAACGTTAACCATGAGCGTGCAAACTTTAGAACAAGCAAAAGAATTTAATTTCTTCGAATCGGTAGAAAATTATTTCGATAAAGCAGCTTCCTTTACAAAATTTCCTAAAGGCCTTCTCGAGCAGATCAAAACCTGTAACAGCGTATACAAAATGAACTTTCCTGTTAAGATAGGTAACGATTATAGGGTTGTAGAAGCTTATCGTGTCCAACACAGTCATCACAGAGTCCCAACAAAAGGTGGTATTAGATATAGCCATAAAGTAAATCAAGAAGAAGTTATGGCTTTAGCTTCACTGATGACTTTTAAGTGTGCTTTAGTCGATGTCCCTTTTGGAGGTGCCAAAGGTGGTATTAAGATCAGTACTGTCGGTCTTAGCCCCATGGTATTGCAAAAAATAACCAGAAGATATACTGCGGAGTTGATAAAGAAGAATTTTATCGGCCCTGGTCTTGACGTTCCCGCACCGGATTACGGTACAGGAGAAAGAGAAATGGCTTGGATCCTCGATACATATTTATCATTCCATCCCTCGGAGGTTGAAGGCTACGCTTGTGTTACTGGAAAGCCGGTTTCACAAAACGGTATCCGCGGTAGAACTGCTGCAACAGGCCGTGGTGTAGTTTATGCTTTGAAAGAGGTTTGCTCCTACAAGGATGATATGGATAAATTAGGGCTTGCAACAGGACTTGCAGGAAAAACAGTGATTATTCAGGGACTTGGGAATGTGGGATATCATACCGGCGATGTTTTAAAGGAATTCGACGCTAAGGTTATAGGAATTGCCGAAAGGGAAGGTGGAATTTATGATGAGAATGGTCTCGATGTTACCAAAGTATTTAAGCATAGAAAACAATCTGGTTCGCTGTTGGATTATCCAGGTGCAAAGAACATGGATAATAAGTTGATCATGGAAATGGATTGTGATATTCTTGTTCCGGCAGCTCTTGAAAATCAGATCAATTCAAGTAATGCTCACAATATAAAAGCCAAGATTATTGCTGAAGGAGCAAATGGCCCGGTTACTCCTGAGGCAGAAGCTATTTTACTTTCAAAGAACGTGCTTATCATTCCGGATATATATTGTAATGCGGGTGGTGTTACAGTTTCATATTTCGAATGGCTGAAAAACTTGTCGCATGTTAGATTTGGTAGAATGCAAAAGAGATTTGAGGAGGCTACTCAAGGAAATTTGCTCGATATGGTCGAAAAAATGACAGGTAAAACCGTCAGCAAAAGAGATCGAGAAATGGTTGTTCACGGAGCTGATGAGATCGATATTGTAAATTCAGGGTTAGAGCAAACGATGGTAGAGTCTTATACGCAGATAAGAGAGGTTTGGAAGAAGTATAAAGATGTTGAAGACCTTAGAACTGCGGCCTTTATTGTATCGATAAATAAAGTTGCGAATGCCTATCTGGCTATGGGGGTTTTCCCTTGATCTGTCACCTATTTGCCGGAATGCTGTATGTAAATAACAGCTTCCCTCTCTTATTATAAAATTCAACAAGACAGCTCCTGTTGTCTGCTAGGCCAGATAGTGTAATCCGACTGAAATTTCTTTGAGTGATCAACGATCCATCTATTCTGAATTGATTGTTTAACTCGCTACTTCCTGATAAATTTCTTGGCACACTTAGCACCGGAGATGATGTTACTTCATAAAATTTCTTTCCCCTGTAGGTTCGCGTCGTTATCTCTGAAAAATGTCTGTCACCGGATAGAAAAATAATGCCTTCGATATTTTCATCAACTAAAAAATCAAACAGTTCCTTTCTCTGTTGTTTATATGAAGCAAAAAATTCGCTGTGTATACTTTCGTTCAGTGCTTGTGAACCTATCGCAATGAATTTAAAGGTCGCAACAGATCTACTAAGGCTTTCTTTCAACCAATTCAGCTGCTCATCTCCTAGTAAGGTCTTATTTTTCTCTTTTACTGAAGATCGGTGGTAACGATCATCCAACATAAAAAAATCAGCATCGCCTTTTGAAAAACTATAATAAGAACCAATTTTTCCTTCTGGATATGGATTTGGCCAGAAACTTCTATGAATAAGAAGCGATGTATCTTTAAGATAAAAGTATCGATTCGAATTGTTCGGACCATAATCGTGGTCATCCCATATCGAATAGTTGGGTTGTTTTTTTAGTAAAGAACGTAGGTGCTTGCTATTACGACGCTGCTCAATCTGTTTTCGGAACATTTCTTCAAATGACGATAGATCAGCCCCGATATAGTAGAGATTATCTCCAAGCCATAACATAAAGTCACTTTGGGCATCCAGCATTTTCCTCAATATCATGATATTGAATGAAGGAATAAACAGCTTCCACAAACCACTTGGTAAAAAGAAACATGAGCCGGCCAGAAACTTAATTGTACTGCTGTCACTAAATTCAGGATCCGTACGGGTTGTAAAATCATACTTTTCTGTAAATGAAAACGTAACGTCATATTCTGTGTCCGCTTGCAGTCCATTAAACTCTGCAGTAAGCGAAACAACATCTTTATACCCAACAAGAGATTCGAAAGTGGAAGGCTGAATTAAACTACCGGTCTCTGTATTCACGAGGACCGGATGTTTTGCACCCTCACCCTTTGCTGCCAGCCATATACGAATCGATGAACTGGACGCATGAGAAACCATCGGTGGACCTACAATACGTTGAGAAAAGAGCGAATTCTCGAGCAAAATCGATAGGAATAACAATAAACCCAGTTTTAATATGGAGTTTGTATTTATCATTAACAGTGCAATGATAATAAATTGGTTGTCCATCTTTAATCACATATTTTTAAATATTATAAATAAATTTCATAATTTACAGTTCGATCAAAAGATTAACTAGCGGAATATAGATTTTTACCTCTTTCAATGCCCTCTTAGTGCATAGCTTCAAGTCCATACAGAATTTAATATATATGTGTTGGTAATTTGTTGAAAACTGTAGAGAGTGAAAGCTAATCCCTACTGTCAAAAAAATTTTCTTTGATCTGAATTAGGTTAGGATAGGTTGAAAGAACAATATCACATATTGTATGTGGAAAGGAATGCCCACAAAGTAAAGGAATTGGATGAATATCTGAAAACCTCTCCTTTCTCCTTTGTTACAGAGCAAGTAAAGTCTATTTCTAAGTGCATTTCAAGAATTAAGAAGTCCGAGATCTCTGCAGTCGTGCTCAATTATGAAATGAGTGTAAATCTGTTAGATGAAATTTTACGGGAGCTTTTAAAGGAGCGAAATATTCCGTTGATCGTCATCAGCAAAAGAAAAAAGGCCCAAAAGCAAAAGATCCTGAAGTCGTTGGATCCAGTAAAGATCATCAGTACAAAAAAGTCTAAATCACCTTCCCTTGCATCTCTTATAATCGCCTCGATCAGAACAGAAGCAGATCAGGAAAATGATACTGTTGTAAAAGAAGATCATGTTTCACATTCTATTGCTTCAAATTCGTATTTTATTTTTAGCCCACCTTCAGACATTGTATACTACACCGCAGAGGTCTTTCCTTTGATCCAATCCATAGGGAAAAGTAAATTCATGGATCTTCTCGACAGCCTGTACGGAAATTATAACGCAGGTATCAGAAAACTGGAACTCTCCCGTGACAAGGCGATCTTTACTTTGGAAATGCATAAGACCAGCTGGAAAAATGAATTCGCAATAGCTGTAGAGATCTCAAAATCAAAAACAGAGGTTGATGACCTTCAGTTTCACGAGAGTTTTAATGACCTTTTCGAATCTGATATTACGGCCATGATCATTCATGATGGTGAGCACATTATCGAGGCAAATCAACTTGCGCTGGATTTCTTTAATATAGACCGACATGTCATTACAGGTATTGAATTGAGAAAAGTGATCAAGTCCGACTTGAATTTCAGCTCTATTCTATTTGCGAAAAAAGAGGATATCCATTTGAGATCGGCCGATGGAAGCGAGATGATCAAAACTGTCACTACAAGACCAATTCGCTATTCAGGCAAAAGATGCTGGATATCTGTTTTTACTCCCGCGGGCATTCTTACTGCAAATATTGAGGATAGTCATTTAGATGAGATCATTAATCCTCTGGAGGAGATCAGTGAATTGATAAGCAACGACTTCACAGGCGAAAAAGAATTTCTAAGTGAGATCCTGGAAAGACTTTGTACAGAACTTGATCTTGAATTTGGCTTTATAGCAGAACAATCTAATGGCAGTCTCAAACTTGCTTATAGATACGGAGATGATCCAAACCTTTCTTCAAAAAATAGCTTTCCGTTATTCGGAACGATCGAATCCGATATTGTTAAGTTCAATGAGCTTTACCATTATGATGACAGTAAGCCCATAGGTCTGGAGGGTAAGAACTATCGTTTCCCCGCACACAAAGCTTCAGTATATATCGGTTTGCCTATTGATCTGAAAGAAGATAAAAGCGCAGTACTCGCAGTTTACTCGAATCAAAAGAAATCCTATGACTTTAATACTGCCGAAAGGATCACGGTTTTTAAGTATTCCTCCCTTATCGCGAGTTATTTTTCGATAAAACATAAACTCATAGAGAACAGTGTTGATTCGATCCTAAATGAGGTTGCGAGCGAGTCAGCCGACAAAAAGGAGGTCGAGTACCTTATGAAAATGGCGTCGCACGACTTGCAAGAACCACTCAGGATAATCTACAATTATTCAGAGATCCTTAAGAGGAAACTCAAAGGTTTTCCGGATAAAGGTAAGTCAGAGGAATTCTTATCCTACCTCACCTTCATCAAAGAAAGTGCGGACAAAATTGACCAGCTTATTAAAGGATTTAAATCCTACGTTGCAATTCAGGATAACTCAGATGATTCAAGTAGTCATAGTGTCTTTAAGCTTACGGACCTGTTCGAAGAAGTGATCCTGGATATGAGTGAAAAGATTGATTCTACCAATACCAGTATTAGCATCGGTGAGATGCCTACCATTTCTGCAAACAGAGATTCTCTCCGAATTTTGCTGTTTCAACTTATCGATAATGCAGTTACCTATAAAGCAAAAGACAAAAATCCGGTAATTCAGATCGAATCTCGAGATGAGGAGGATTATTGGATCCTTTCATTCAAAGACAATGGTGTTGGAATTGAAAAGAAATATTTGGAGAAAATTTTCCATGTATTAGAAAAAGTAGATAATTCTTCTCCCACAAGTTCCGGTTTAGGTCTATCGATGTGTAAATCCATTGTTGAACAGCACGGCGGTAAGATCTGGGCAGATTCTATGCCTGGTTATGGCAGTACTTTTTATTTCTCTATTCCAAAAAATTAACAGAAAGTGCGAACGAAATGTAACTACATTTTCGGCCTTGCGTTTAATTTATAAAAAAGCATATATATAATATCTATTATAAAGAAATTGCCTCAATAATCCTGGTAGGTTAGGGCACAAAAAAGCCTCTGAAGCATAGAGGCTTTTTTCAAGACATTTAATCAGTTACGATCCAGGCAGTGCTGGTTGAATAAAAAGCTTTCCCTCGGGAGAGCTTTTTTAGTTTACAGCAGATAGTATCTCACCTTCTTTATTGATAATGTAAATATTGAATACTTTTCGATTGCTTGCCGGATCCGACTCCTGAATTACTACTTTTGCTTTACCCTCAATAAACTCCGCTGCTTGGTGGTATTTAGGTTCAATAAACCATTTTCCGCTGTTATCCAGATATCCCCACATTCCTTTTAAATTCTTCGCAGCAACTAATCCTTCAGAAAATGTTCCTGCTCCGGCAAAACATCGATCCCAGATCGTTTCTCCTTTCTTGTTTATAAAGTACCAGCAACTATCAATTTTAATAGCAGCTTTCCCTTCACCAAACGGCATCGCATCTTTATATTGAAGCGCGAGTATCGTTTTCCCTGCTTTGTTGAAATATCCATATCCAACAACATCATCACCTACCAGAGCAACATCATTTCTGAAATTATATACTTCATCATATTCTATAGGTATCACTTTATTTCCTTCTTTGTCAATGATCCCATATTTACAGTTATCTGTTTCGCAATCTCCCTTCCCAACAACTGCAAAACCACTCTGGAAATTTTCAGCATAATTGAATTTATCCTTGATCTTCCAAATGCCATCTTTATTAATATATCCGTACTGGCATCTGCTGCCACACTTCTCTTTACTCACAGCTGCTAGCCCTCCGGAAAAACCAGACGCTTCAGTGTAGCGCGCAGAGATGAGTGTATCATTCTTTATTGTGTCGATATAACCATATAGTTTTCCATCGAAAAATGGTTTGTAAAAGACCTTTGCTTCATCGTATTTCAGTTTTACTTCAAACATGAAAGGATATTCTTCATAGGTCTTCATGAATTTTAAGTATTCCTCTGCTTTATCATTGATGGTTTCCAACTTATACAGTTTTTGCCAGGCTTTATCAACGTTTCGATTTGATGGAAAGCGCTTGATAAAATCATAGACTTGTTCAGCTCCTTTATTTCTTGTACTTATTGCGAAAATGCTGTCTTCTGCGATCGCAACATTCGTATTATCCGGATATTTGAGTATAAATCTTTCATAGCTTTCTATGTTTCCATTTTCAACGATATCTCCGAACATCAGATTTTCATATCTTTTTTTGGCCGTATTGAAATACGGACCATCGGGAAACAGATCCATATATCTGCGATATGCTTCAGATGAACTATCTGCAGTGATCTTTTTATAAAGCATTAGCTCATATATGCTTCTTGCCTGTTCGATTTGATCTGATTCGGGATATCTTTGGATGAACACTTCAAAACTGTCTATGTTATAAGCTTCCTTCGCTCGCCTAAATGCCAGTGAACTGTGTCTCTTTTTAGCTTTCTTATTGAGTGTGGTGGAGGTGTAATTTTGAGCGAAAAATTTATATGCTGGAATTGTCCCCGTTTTTTCAGCTTTTAAAAATGCCTTGTGGTTGATGAGAAAGTATAGTTCCTTGATCTGGATGTCTCTTATACCGGCTTTATACAGATAGCTTGCATCGTACAAACTAGAATCCAGCGGTACTTTCTTGATCGCCTTTTTTATATAATTGTTTGCCAACAGGTCATTATGAAATTCATAGTCTTCTGAAGCGTACAATCTAGCCAATGCATACTGCACGCCTACATCCGTTGAGTCTTTGAGATATAGCGACGATATCATCTCCATCGCTTTAAAGTAATCTCCACGTTCAAGACATCGAACAGACTTTTTCAGTGATTGCGAGAAGCAAACCGTAAATGATATCGTGATTAGGAATAAGAGAGATAACGACCTCCTCATAGTTGTTGTGCACTTAAAAAATAAAGATAAGAAACAAGGATCAAGGTTTCCGTACTGCTCGTACCATCTCCCTTTTTCCCGGTGGACCGGGTAGGGAGTTAACTTCAAATCCGGCTTTTGCCAAACTTCTTTTAAAGGATCCTTTGGCGCAGTATGTTACTAAAAACCCATCAACATGGAGCAGATCGTGCATGTCTACAAAGATATCGTCAGACCACATGTCTATTTGAGCATTGGGAGCAAATGCATCGTAATAGATACAATCGAATTTGTCATCGCTGGTAAAATCCTGGACTTTCTGCTGATGTAGTGTTAGCGTGAAATTTTTATACTGAAAT
>JABDMM010000109.1 GCA_013001465.1 Chitinophagales bacterium
TAGCGATCGATCACAATCAATTGCTAATGGACTTGATGGACAGGATCGCGAAAAGACATAAATTACGTGTACTTCTTCACGAAAAACCATATGCAGGGATCAACGGATCAGGTAAACACAATAACTGGTCGATGAGTACCGATACAGGTAAGAACTTGTTATCTCCAGGAAAGACACCAAAGAGTAATATGTTATTCTTAACCTTCTTCGTTAACGTGATCAAAGCGGTTCATGATTATGCTGATTTGCTCAGAGCTTCTATCGCCAGCGCCGGTAATGATCACAGACTAGGAGCAAACGAAGCACCTCCTGCCATTATCAGTATCTTCATTGGAACTCACCTTAGCTCTGTTTTGGAAGAGATTGAAAAGCGTGTGAAAGAGGGAAAGTATGACGAGTTATCGAATGCTGATATCAAATTAGACATTCATAATAAGATCCCGGATGTAATGCTGGACAATACCGACAGGAATAGAACTTCTCCATTTGCATTTACGGGAAACAAGTTCGAAGTGCGTGCAGTAGGATCAGCGGCTAACTGTGCATCTCCTATGACAGTTTTAAATGTGATCGTTGCACAACAGTTAACTCAATTCAAAAAAGATGTAGATAAACTGATCAAGGAAGGCGAAAAGAAAGATGGTGCAATTCTACGAACTATCCGAGAGTACATCGGTTCAAGTAAATCCATCTTATTCGAAGGCGATAATTACTCAGAAGAATGGGCAACTGAAGCTGAGAAACGTGGTCTGTCTAATGTAAAAACAACACCACATGCTTTAGATTTTTATATCGAAGAGAAAGCCAAAAGATTGTTTATCGACAATGAGATCATGAATGAAAAAGAGCTTGAAGCGAGATATGAGATCAACAATGAACACTATACACTTAAGATCCAAATTGAAAGCAGGATCATCGGTGATATTACCATCAATCACGTTTTACCAGCTGCGATAGAGTATCAGAATAAAATGATCGATAATGTGCGTGGACTCAAAGAAATGGGTCTGGGTGAAGAAAGTTATAAAGCACAGGTCGAGATCATTGCCGACATCAGCAAGCACATCAATGTCATCAAGAAAGATGTTTATGAAATGATCGAAGAGCGTAAAAAGGCGAATGTCATAGAAGATGCTGCAGAACAGGCGAAAGCTTATTGCGATAGAGTTCGCCCATATTTTGAGTCGATCCGCTATCATTCCGATAAACTGGAGATCCTGGTCGATGATAATATCTGGCCAATGCCAAAGTATCGTGAGCTTCTCTTTATCAGATAGAAATAAGATCAAGCAGAGCCCATTAAGTTTTTAATGGGCTTTGTTTTTATTATCTACTTTTGAATAAACTCATACCCATGTCATGTAAACTTATCGTAGGAACAATCAGCGTATTGCTTTTTATCAGTTGCAATACCAGCAATCCGCCAAACAAAGATGTAACAACTACTACCCCTAAGAATTTAATTTTATTGATCGGAGATGGCATGGGGCTCTCGCACGTATCCTCCGCTTTTTACTTTCAGGATAAAGAACCAAACTTCAAGCGGTTTAAAACGATCGGCTTGATGAACACTTCAGCAAAAGACATGAAAATTACCGATTCAGCGTCATCTGCTACGGCAATGGCATGTGGTAAAAAAACAAACAACCGTTCCATTTCTGTTGATGAGAACGACGAATCACTCGAAACACTGATAGAGCGGGTTAGCAAAAATGACATCGCAAGCGGTTTGGTGGTAACCTCCAGTATTACGCACGCAACACCCGCTGCATTTTATGCCCATGTTCCTGATCGCTCCATGGAAGAAGAAATTGCGGAACAACTGCTCTCCTCCTCAGTCGATTTTGCTGCCGGCGGTGGTTTGAGGTTCTTTACTGATAGAAAAGATTCGAAAGATCTATTGAGCTCATTCGAGGAGAAAGGATTTGTTGTGACTACAGATCCGGAAAAGTCAGTTGATGCAAGTAAGAAACAACTCTACCTGTTAGCCAATGATGGAATGCCCTCAAAGTTAAACGGACGAGATGATTTTCTGATCGACTATACCAAAATAGCCATGGATCACCTATCCAAACATGAAAATGGATTCTTCTTGATGGTGGAAGGATCACAGATCGATTGGGCTGCTCATGATGCTAGTCCTGAAGGAGTTGTTTTAGAGACAATCGATTTCGATAGAGCTATTGGGGAAGCATTAAATTTTGCTGAAAAAGATGGTAACACATTAGTTGTTGTAACAGCTGATCACGAGACTGGTGGATATGCTATCATTCCTGAAGATGATGGCGAAGGTTGGAATTATGAAAATATCACAGGTGGGTTTTATCAGGATGCTACAAAGTATGGATCAACTACGCACACCGCTACCCTTGTTCCGGTATTTGCATTTGGTCCGGGTGCTGTTAATCTATCAGGCATCTATGATATCGATAGAATATTCCATAAAATAGTCGAGTCGATGAACTGGTAAATTGAATCTTATCTCTAAAAAATCAGTTTTATATCTTCATTATGAAATTCCAACGCCTGAAAGATGAAAGAGAATGCCATAATTGAACAGTTAAACAGATTTAGTGCGGACGGAAAAAGAATGTTCATTTCATCATCATTTCAAACGCACAGTATACCTCTGCTCCACATCATAAGTCGGACTGATGTCCTTGTCGATGTGCTATTCATAAACACAGGTTTCCACTTTCCGGAAACTTTACGATTCAGAGATCTGGTCGCCAGTGATTTCAATCTAAATGTGATCGATATCAGTTCGGTAGTTCCGAAAAATTTACAGAGGGATATTGAAGGTAATTTCTTTTTCATCTCAGATCCGGACAGGTGTTGCTTTATGAACAAAACCCAGCCGATGGAAGCCTATCTTCAAACGTATGATATCTGGATCAATGGAGTTCGTGCAGATCAGAATGCAAATCGTGCCTCGATGAAGGTTTATGAAAAAACACCACACAAGTGTGTCAGATACCATCCGGTTCTGGATTGGTCTGCGAAAGATATTTTTCACTACCGAAAGCTTCACAACTTACCGGCTCACCCGTTAGAGGATAGTGGATTTATCAGTATTGGTTGTCAGCCCTGTACCAGAAAGTATAATCTTGATGATGAGCGCTCTGCAAGATGGTATGGAATGAATAAAACAGAATGTGGATTGCACACTGATCTAATTAAAAGCGAATCATGAAAGTTTTTATAACAGGAGGAGCCGGATATATAGGAACCGAGCTTATTTATAAGCTTAATGAAAATCCGGCTGTTAAAGAGATCATTCTATATGATAACCTCATCAGAAGTAATTACAATTTGTTCCTTGGCAAGACGAAGCTGGATCCTTCAAAAGTAAAGTTCGTTCGTGGAGAGCTGCTCGATACCAGAAAACTGTATACGCAACTGAAAGGAGTTAACATCGTATTTCATCTCGCCGCAAAGGTGAGTACACCCTTTGCAGATCATAATCCGCACGAATTTGACCAGATCAATAACTGGGGAACTGCTGAATTGACATATTTACTTGAAAACTGTGATGTCGAGACACTTGTTCATATGAGCAGTGCATCGATCTATGGCTCTTCGAACGAAGAGGCAACCATCGATACCTTTCCGAATCCGCGAACATTCTACGGAATCTCTAAACTTCGTGGGGAAGAACATGTAAGTCGGCTAATCGGGTCGAATATTAAAACATACATCATTAGATGTGGCAATGTTTATGGATATAGCAAAAGCATGCGCTTCGATTCCGTGATCAACAAGTTTATCTTCCAGGCAAATTTCGTAAAGCAAGTCAGAGTATACGGAGACGGGAATCAGAGCAGGTCATTCATCCAGATCGATCGTTTGAGTCAGTTCTTGAACCAGTTGATCACTTCAGAACTGAAATCCGGTTTTTATAATTTGGTGGAGAACACCTATAGTGTAGGTGATATCATTGAAGCATTGAAGCAGATCTATCCGGAACTGGAAATGATCTTTGTAAATCAGCAGATGAAAGTGCGTAATTTGATCATAGCAAAGGATGAACGATTAGAAGGATTGCAGATCGAGTCAGGGAGAGATCTGCTTGCTGATCTTAAAGAATTTAAAAAAGAATTCAGCTTTTAACATGGCCATCTTTTCTTTACACACCGAAAGACTGGATCTGAAAGTATTGGATGAGAGTTATTCCGAGTTAGTACTTCAATATCTTAGTAAGAACCGGAATTTCCATAAGCCTTTTGTACCAGAGAGAGCAGACTATTTTTATACTGATACCTTTCAAAGCAACCATCTAAAACATAATCAGAGATTGTTCCATCTGAAACGGTCGATCCGCTTTCATCTATTCAGAAAACATCAACCAAAACAGATCATTGGTGATCTCGCATTCGACAATATCATTCTGGGATCATTTCTTTCGTGCTACTTGGGATATCAGATGGATGAAGAAGAGGTCAATCAAGGATACATGACGGAAGGTTTAAAAAAAGGAATAGAATTCATTTTCGAAAGTGTGGGACTGCACAGGATCGAGGCGAATATTATGCCATCAAATGAGCGATCAGCTAGGGTCGTCAAAAAGCTTGGATTTACAAATGAAGGCAGCGCAAAAGACTATTTAAAGATCAATGGCAAGTGGGAAGACCATAACCATTGGGTATTGCTGAATGACAGAGTTTAAACTATGGATCATAAGATAATCGAGATCACAAAGAGCTCACCTGAAACTCAGGTTGAAGCGTGTATAGCATTACTAAAGGAGCAGATGAGTTTCATCAATGCACGAAGTGATCTGAAACACGTCAGAAAAGGCGTCGAACTTGGACTTGAAAATCCAAATGTGTGCAAAGTGTTTGCAGCGATAAATTCGGATGAAAAAATAACAGCTGTCGCATATGGGAATATAGGATGCAGTTTAGAAAGAGCCGGCTACTATTTATGGATAAACGAACTGTTCGTGGAGCCGGAAGAAAGAAATAAGGGAATAGCCACAAGTTTGTTGAAATACATCGATAAATGGTGCAATGAGAATGAAATTAAAGGGATATCTCTTGTTGCTGAAGTATCGAATCATACGGCAAAGTTATTATATGAGAAATTGCATTTCCTGGCCGGTGAGGTGCTTATTTTTGATAAGAATTTATAGATAGTTATAATATTGAGAAACCACGGAGTATTCATGTTTAACTGATATTATATTTTTTATAGATTTGGCAATCTTTTCACGACTAGTACCATTTCAATATGGTTTGATGTGAAATACGCTGGTTACGAACTTGCTGTAGATACGTGAAAAACTTCTAAAACCCCTGAAATCCTTATGAATTTTACACATTGTAGTGCTTAGTTTTTTCGTCTAACAATTCCTTTAGCCTTTTTGCTTTATCAGACATATAAGAATCGGTAAGCCAAATACCAAGCTTCGTTTTACTAAAATGAATAATGATTGGTTCTTTTCTCACATCACTTTGATGATTGATGTAGCGCAATTCTATTCCCTTCACTATCTTCAAATTCTGCAACAAAACCAAGATCTCCATTTGATGTTTTGGGATACAACATTTGTCCACCGCTTTCAATCGCCATTCTTAAAGTCTTATCAATGTGTTCGGTTTTAAAGTAAATTACAACTCCATCATTTGTCGGTTTGTAGATTTCACCCATAGCTAACGCTCCTGTAATTCCAGTATTTTCTTTTATAAATGGAAACAACGCTATTTTATTTTCGTCAACTATTGCTCTTTCAAAAGTGAAATTAAAAACGGATTTGTAAAATTCAATTGCCCTATCAATGTCCTTCACGGGAATTTCAAAATATACAACCGGATTGTATTTACTTTTCATCTTATGATTATCTAATTGGTCAAACGTATTTAAAATAACAGTTCACGATGATTCCACTTTCAGCGAATTTTTAAAATAACAAATTGTCGAGTTAGCTTCCCTTGTATTTCGTTTGCAATGCATTGAAAAAATTTCTCAGGTACTGATCCTTGCAAGGTTCATAGGATCTATTATCGGGATGACGGAAAAAGGCACTCAACTCGTGCTTGCTGATTTTCTTATCGATCAATGCGAACATATCTAAGATGTCATCTGTTTTAAAATCCAATGCGATCTTTATTTTCCGAAGGATCATATTGTTGGTTAAGATATCTTCCGGTTCCGGTTGGGGTCCTTCTCTTTTGCCGCGCTTTTCAATGATCAAACCGTTAAGGAAAGTAGCCAGCTCTTTATCTGTTATTTCTACTAATAAAAGGTCATCTTCTTTTTTTAACCAATCGTACAATTTCGCTTTACGGACATCGTAATTGGCTAACTTAAAAATAGCGATCATTTTGAGATCACTAAAGTCGAACAGATATCGAATACGTCTTAATATATCATTATTGGTCATATACAATTCTCATTTGGCTTTTTCATGACTCATAACCTATAGATCAATTACACTAAAGTAAATCAGAATTTCAGACTAAGCGAAACTCTTTTTCTTGGAATGTCTATTTCAATGATCTTTGCTTCTACTTCTTGTCCGAGAGAAAGCACCTCACTCGGATCTTTGATAAATTTATTAGTAATTTGAGAAATATGGATCAGACCACTTTCTTTGATTCCAATGTCTACAAAAGCGCCAAATTTGGTTAGGTTATTGACAAGTCCATTGACTGTATTCCCAACTTTTAGATCGTTGATCGTATTTACACCTTCCGTAAAACGAAAAATGGTAGCTACTCCCCGAGGGTCTAATCCCGGTTTTTTGAGTTCCAAAATAATATCCTTGAGCGTGGGGATTCCGATTTTATCTGACACGAAGTTTTCAATCTCAATTTTGTTTATCAATTCATCATGCTGAATTAGATCTTTCAGACTTACGCCCAATGATCGGGACATTTTTTTCACTAATTGATAAGATTCCGGATGAACACCTGTATTATCTAAAAGGTGTGAGCCGTCTTTTATCCGAAGAAAGCCAGCGGATTGCTCGAATGCTTTAGCTCCCATTCTTGGGATCTTCAGCAGTTCTTGTCTGGATAAAATTCCTTTATTTTCATCTCTATATTGAATGATATTCTGGGCGAGAGCCGGTCCGAGTCCTGAAACATACGACAGTAAGTGATAACTGGCCGTATTCAGATTAACGCCAACTTTATTCACGCAATTTATCACTACCTGATCCAACTTATTATTCAATTTTGATTGATTCACGTCGTGTTGATATTGACCCACTCCAATACTTTTGGCATCGATCTTTACAAGTTCTGCTAAGGGATCCATTAACCTTCTACCTATGGAAATAGCACCTCTGACAGTTAAGTCCAGATCCGGGAATTCATCTCTTGCAACTTCACTCGCGGAGTAAATGGATGCGCCACTTTCATTAACCATATAACACGGCACTTCGACTGAAACAAAATCCGAAAGCCATTTTAGCGATTCTTTCCCTGCTGTTCCATTTCCGATGGCTATTGCTTCTACATGGAAATTTTTAATAAGGTTTATTATAACTTGTTTCGCTTCTTCTTCTTTTGAATCCGGCGGATGAGGAAATATAGTCCTATTGGCCTTGAAGTTTCCTTTTCGATCCAAAACCGCAATTTTACATCCGGACCGAAACCCCGGATCTAATGCTAAGACAGTTTTCTCGCCGAGTGGAGAAGCCAGCAGTAACTGTTTCAGATTTTCAGAAAAGACATCAATGGCTTCATCATCCGCCTTAGCCTTTGCTTCTTTTCTAAACTCATTACTTATGGATGGAATTATGAGTCTCTTCAAACTGTCTTGTAAAGCCGCTATTACCTCATCAGAGCATTCAGTTTTATGCTGAACAAAGTATCTTGTCAATCTACTTTCCAATCGTTCTTCATCGATTACGATCTTGACACGAAGAAATTTTTCTTCTTCACCTCGATACATTGCCAGTAAGCGATGAGAAGGGATCTTATCCAACGATTGGGTGAATTCAAAATAATTCTTGTACTTCTCGGCTTCTTCTTTCTTGCTCTTTATCAGTTTCGAACTGAGCATTGCTGTTCGCCTAAAAACATCTCTTGCAATTTCTCTGGCGACGCTATTTTCGCTGATGTTTTCGGCAATGATATCTCTTGCTCCGCTTAAAGCCTGATCAATGTCTGTGATGCTTTCGTTCAAAAATTTTCCGGCTGATTGTTTAAGATCCCGAGTTTTAGATCGGAAAATGATTTCAGCTAATTCCTCTAATCCGGCTGCTCTGGCTTGGGCAGCTTTCGTGGTTTTTTTTCTTTTATAGGGTAGGTATAGGTCTTCCAGGATAATAGGGTCCCAGGTATTTTGAATTTGAGTTTTAAGAGAGCTGTTAAGTTTTCCCTGCTCTTGAATAGTATTTAGAATATAACTTTTTCGATTGCTTAATTCTTTGACAAGATCGTAGGCATTACAAATGTTGGCTACTTCGACTTCGTCCAGCGATCCGGTCATTTCCTTCCTATATCTCGAAATGAAAGGAATAGTAGCACCTTCATCCAGCAATTTAATGGTGTTTATGATAGATCTTTCTCCAAGAAGAGTGCGGGATTTAACAAAATCAAGAATTGGCTTTTCCAAGAGCAGTGGATGATGGTTTCAGAGGAAA
>JABDMM010000132.1 GCA_013001465.1 Chitinophagales bacterium
TCTTCCGGAAGTATAGATATCCCTCATGTTCAAATTCATGACCATTTTATTAGAATACCAGAAGAAGAAGAAATGAAATCTATCAAAGCTTTCCCAACTGCAGATCAGTTCAAAAGATTGGCATGCATTACTTCTGACAATCCAGGAGTTAAGATGAAAGCTAAAGCTTACCTTTCATACTATGAGAAGTTCAGTTACGGAAATCAGTCATTGTTGGATTCCGTAAAGAACTACCTCGATGCTGCGGATGATCATGAAACAGAATTGAAAATACACTATTTGTATCTGAAGGAAGATTTTGAAGCGCTGGCAAAAATAGGGAATGAGAGACCACCTAGCGAATGGTATAACGATCCCTGGAGCTACTACAGAATAGGAGAAGCTTTCAATAAAGAAGCTAATTACGAAAAAGCATTGATTTATCTGACATTAGCGCTGGAGAATAAGAGCGAAGAACTTGACTTTTTGAATAAGCAGGCTGTTGTTCTTATAAAACTTATGAAGCTAGAGGAGGCAAAAGCTGTGCTCTACAGAATAATAAACCTACAACCTAAATATGCATCTGCATATGCTAATCTCGGATATATAAATATCGAAAATGCAGAATTTGATCGCGCTGAGTATAATTTGGAGCGAGCGATCAAACTAGAACCTGATTATAAGCTGGCACGCTGGAATTTAATCAAGTTGATGAGCTTGAAAGGAGAAAAACTGAAAGCCAGAAAGTATCTTGATTCCTATTTAAATTTGTTTCCTGAAGATGCCGAAGCGATCACCTTAAAAAATTCAATTTAAGTGTTTAAGAAAGTAGTTGTTATAGTATTGATTGGACTTGTCATTGGAGCTTGGATCTTTGCAAGAGATTTTTTCACGGATAATGTTAAAGGAGATGAAGAAATAGAGCTTATAGTGCCAACAAACTCAAACTATGACGATGTATTATCTATTCTAAGATCGAAAAATGTATTGAATAATGAGTTTTCTTTTGATCTAACAGCTAAGAAGATGAGATATCCGGAATTGGTAAAACCGGGAAGGTACATTATTGATGGAAACATGACCAATCGTGAGCTACTTATCAAATTGCGTTTGGGAGCTCAAGATGAGATTTCAGTAACCATCCATAACGAAAGGTTACTGAGCGAATTAGCGGGAAAACTTGGTGATTATTTTGAATCCGATTCGCTTGAATTTCTAGAGTATCTCAGCAAAGAAGAACATTTATTACAATATGGTCTTACTAAAGATGTTATCATGACAACTTTTATTCCAAATACGTATAACTTCTTTTGGAATACGAAGCCACAACAGTTTTTAGAAAGAATGCTTCATGAGAGATCAAAATTTTGGGACGAGAACAGGAAAGAAAAAGCCAGATCGATCGGACTTAGTGAAAATGATGCCTTTATACTTGCATCGATAGTTGAACAAGAAATTCATAAGCAGTCCGAAGCTTCACGAGTTGCAGGTGTATATCTTAACAGACTAAAAAAGAATATGCTGTTACAGGCTGATCCTACTTTGAAGTTTGCTGCAAAGGATTTTGCCATCAGGAGAGTGTTAAATAAACATAAAGCTATAGACTCACCTTATAATACATATAAATACAAAGGATTACCACCGGGTCCTATCTGTCTGCCATCAATTAAAACCATCGATGCAGTTTTGAATGCGGAAAATCATGATTATTATTACTTCTGTGCAAGAGCGGATTATTCCGGGGAGCATCAGTTTTCTAAAACATACAGTGAACATCTTCGGTACGCCAGAGAATACCACACAAGTTTGAACAAAAGTAAAATATACGAATAAGTATGTACCAGGACGAACTGAAGATCAGAGTCAGATATGGTGAAACCGATAAGATGGGGCAGGTTTATTATGGTTATTATTCGCTTTATTATGAGCAAAGCAGAACTGAAGCCATAAGGAAACTAGGTTCGACTTATAAAGAACTTGAGGACTCGGGTATATTAATGCCTGTGACACGAATGGAAGTCAAGTTTATCAAGCCTGCAAGTTATGACGATATGCTTACGGTGAAAACGACAGTGCCGGAACTCCCGCATAAGAACATTGAATTTCACCATGAAATCGTAAACGGGGAAGGAGATTTGATCAATAAAGCTGTAATTCAACTATTGTTTCTTTCTGCAGATAAAAAAAAGGTTGTTATTATACCTGATGATCTTTTAAACAAACTAAAACCGTATTTTTCCAATGAGCAATAGGTTGTTGAAATACATTGTCAAAAACTATCCTCAATCTAAACGGTTATTGGTAAGGCTGAAGCAATTTACATTGCCGGGTTTTGAGGGTGTGCCTGTTTTCAATGTGCTTCAATTTTTTATCCAGGAACTGGAAAGAGGAACCTTACCAACACGTGCAAAATCAATTGCATTTAGTTTCTTTTTGGCAATTTTCCCATTCATTATTTTCCTGTTTACACTCATACCTTACATCCAGATCGAAAATTTCCAGGAATCGATCACAACACTTGTTCAGCAGATAATGCCAAATGCAGCATCTTATGATCTTATCAAAGCAACAATAGAGGATGTGGTAAACAGGCCACGGGGAGGTGTCTTATCATTGAATATCATCCTGGCATTGTTCTTTTCAACCCAGGGTGTGCTTGCCATGATGGACTCCTTTGATAAGGCTCAGCCAATTTTTAAGAAACGTAATTTTTTACTCAGGCAGTGGATAGCATTTAAAATTACTGCTTTGCTGATGCTGATGTTCCTAATATCTATTGTTTTAATAATCGGTGGGAGAGGGCTGTATTTCGAACTCCTGGAAATGTTGAATATTACAAGCAGCTATGGAGGGTTGTTTTTCGAAACGATTCGCTATATCATTATTTTACTCTTATTCTTTTTCTCAATTTCATTGATATTCTTCTATGGACCGGCAGTTAAAGATCGTTGGCGATTTATCACTTTAGGTTCGACAGTAACAACTGTACTGTCAATAGGCTTTTCTTTAGGGTTTTCCTATTATGTGACGAACCTTGTAGAGTATAATAGTTTTTATGGATCGATCGGGACTATAATCTTAGTTCTTATTTGGATCTATCTGAATTCACTGATCTTACTCATAGGGTTTGAACTCAATACCGGGATTTACTATCACAAGAGTCTTCTTGTACCGAATGAAGAGCAGCATGCAGCTTGACAAGTGGATTAGTTTATTGGTTGAATAGTTGATTAGTTAATTGGTTGATTTGTAAATGGGAATTAAAAAACCCGCTTCCTTTTTATAGAAAGCGGGTTTCTCAAAGTGATAGAACTAATTTTATTTTACGATCAACTTATTTGAGAATGTGCTATTCCCAGCACTTACTTCTATGAAATAAAGTCCGGTACTAAGTGATTCTACATTTACAATTAAATTGTCTCCGTCGATCGAGAAGTCTGTATTTACGATCTCTCCTAAGATATTCATCAATTTTACAGCGGAGACCTCTTCTGTCAATGGTTTAAGATCTATTACCGTATATGTTCCAGCTGGGTTTGGATAAACATGAAGCGAATTTGCAGGAAGACCGTCATCGATTCCTCCCGGATTTTCAACTTTATGTTGTACTTCGTTTGTCCATATAGGATTATAACCATTCCATGCTACATTAGCTTTGTTTGTGATAATGGTTCCAATTGGTAAATTTCTTTTTGCTTCGATATTGTATTGGATGAAGCCATAGCTCATCAATGTGTTATTAGCTGAATCAGGAATGTCAACATTATCAAATTCGAATAAGACAGTGTTATCATCTGAAATTGTCATTTCAAATGCATGAGGTGAAAATGGGAATGATATCGTTGAAATATCCAGAAATTCTGAAATAGGATTCTCTATAACCAACCGACTCGCGTCAAAACCAGTTGTATTCTGATAAGAGATCAAGAAAGAGAATACAGTATCCTCCGGGCTTATCAGGAATGGCATTTCACTCGATGGGAGGAAGGAATACATAGCAACCGGATCATTCGAAGTTTTTAATGGACCGAAAGTCACATCGAAATCTCTGACCAGTGAGTCGTTGTATGCACAGGCATCAGCTCCACCGCAGCCGTAACTTCCTGTGAAAACAAGGTTATATCCTGTAGTAGCAGCTGAATCCACATCGAAGATCACATTCATACAATACCAGCTAGGAGCTTGTCCAGCAGGATATGTCCACTCTACAAAACCATTTCCTGTTGCAGATGGTGCAACTGCAGAAGAAACATAAGAAAGTATCGGATCAAAATCTAAACGAAGAACACATGGATTAGTAATGGTACCACTGGCTTTGAAATCCATCCACATACTCAACTGGGAACCTGCGGAGATATTTTGTGTGGTCCAAATAGTATAAACTCCAACATCAAAATTGGCATTACTAAGATCAACACCAAAGTCGAAACCACTGGTATCGGGATTCGCTAATGTTGCCGTTGCGGTATAACTACCATTATTTGCTGGTAATGTTTGCGTGTAACTGGTGATCGCTGCATTGCAGTAGTATCCGTTATAACCAGTATTCAAAGAAACTGTAACAGGGACATTGAGAGGTACATTAAAAGAGTAATTTCCATTCATATCAGAAACAGCCCAGCCGCCAAGACTTGTTGTTAGATTGGCTCCTACATATCCATTTTCACCGGGATCTTTGACACCGTCACCGTTCAGGTCATTGAAAACCTGACCACTTATAGTTCCACAGCCATCATCCGGCTTTTCTACACCAAAGTTATTACCAGCTGAGATAGGACTGGCTATAGAAATCGTAACTGAGTGTGTTTGTCCAACCGGATCAGAAACTGTTCCTTGAAGTAAAACAAATCCATTTGAAGAATCGACGCAGCTGTTAATGTAATAGTATGGTTTTGTAATTATAACATTATAAGTACCATAATCAGGAACGTCGATCGCATAGAATCCTAAAGGATTGGTATATCCGATAATATTATCTGGGAGCAATTTAACCTCAACACCACCGATACCGATTTCACCTGGATCCTGTTGTCCATTCCCATTAATATCCCCATAAACTAAGCCGGATACTACACCACAAGAGTCATAGATATACAGAGAATCCACAAAATTACATGCACCAGAAACAGTCACAGAATAAACCCCTGAACCAAGACCAGAAATGGTAGAATCTGTAGAACCTGTTGACCAGTTATATGATATCTGGGATGCGAGCGTATCGGCTACAATTGAAATAGAACCATCATTACTGTTACAAGTAGGATCGGTAACCTCATAATTGATTGCTGAAAGGTTTTCTATAACGAAAGTATCCGACCAGGTGCACTGACTGGAATCGTAAACAAAAACCTCATATAAACCATCGCAAAGGTTATCGATTGTCATACCTGTTTCTCCATTTCCCCAATAAATAAAATATGGAGGTTGGCCACCCGAGATATTGAGAGAAGCTGATCCACCACAAGGATTACAAAGACTGCTTTGAGTTGTAATTGAAGCGATAATTGGATTAACATTGTACATTACTGTTAAAGATGTACTTGCAGTGTCGCCATTCCCATCGCTTACAGAAATATTAACTATGTAAGTTCCTCCGTTAACATAAAAGTGATTTTCTGAAGTAAAGGAAGATTGAATAGTAGTGTTTGAAATGCTGCCGTCCCCCCAATCATAAGTAACTACATAAGGAAGAACTCCGGAATCAATTGAACTGTAAACCCACACAACAGAGTCACAAGACCAGTTCTGGTAACTTGAGTTTATAACCAATTGAGAATAGCTGGTAACAGCAAAGAAGGCGATTAAAAAACTTGTAAAGATCGATTTTTTCATGATTGATGAATTTTTAATTTATCTAACGCAAAGAAAACAATCCGGGATGTAAAAAGTGAAGTACAAAAATCTCATATTTCCAGACTTTTATACGTGCAATTAGTGTATAAATAAGATTTAATACTGTGTTAAACAACTATTTATGTTTAACTAAAATTAATAGATTTCCAGAAAAACGGACGAGAGTTCACAAGTAATTTTGGGTTTTGGAACTATAGGTCGGTTTATATTTGAAAATGTTACGAAGGCTTAATGGCAATGATTCAAAAATGGCAGACTAAATAAAGGAATCATTAAGAAAGGAAAAAAAAGCGGAGAGTGAGGGATTCGAACCCCCGGTACCTCACGGTACAACGGTTTTCAAGACCGCCGCATTCGACCACTCTGCCAACTCTCCGGCGCAAAAATAACACTTCAATAAAATATTCATGCTTTTTGGAGAAATAATTTAGCATTTAAGTAACTTATAGTTGAAACTTCCATAAAAACAGGGGTATATGCTTAGACTTCCCTTTTATTATCTTTGTCGCGAATGAAGAAAGAATCTCCATTAAGAAGTATTGTAAAGGGCTTTTCCTGGAGGATTATTGCCACTTGTACTACAATTACTGTGGCTTATCTTGTTACCGGTAGTATTGAGACGGGCATTAAGATAGGTATGTGGGAGTTTGTGCTCAAATTAGCGATCTACTATTTTCATGAAAGAGCATGGCAATTCGCCTGGAAGGATGGTGTGATAAGTAAAAAGGAAAGTTTGGTGAAAACGATCTCCTGGAGGATCACAGCATCTACAACCACTGGTATTATATCTTATCTCATGATAAAATTCGGGTCTGTTGAGATTGGAGCTACTTCTGCAAGCTCGCAAGCTTTGATTATAATTCTGTTCGAAGCTTCTTCAAAAATGGTATTGTATTATTTCCATGAAAGAACATGGCTCAAAGTGCCCCTGGGAACATTCAGGAATATGATCCCATTCCTAAAGGAAAAGGAAAATACAGCTCCCAAGTCAGAAGAGGGCCCTGATAATACTGAGTTAAGCAATTCTACCAGCACTCATTAATTCTCCAATAGTAAAGATACTCCCGCAAATGATGATCAGGTCATCTTTTCCTGCTTTGCTACATGCCGAGTCAAAAGCATCTTCTGCACCTTCAAAACACTGTCCTTTCATTCCATACTTTTCTCCCTTTAACATAAGTTCCCGAGGTTTCATTGCTCTGGGTATATTCGCCTTGCAAAAATAATATTGCGCTTTGTTCGGCAGAAGATCAAAAATCGATTCAAGTTCCTTATCGTCAACAGCAGAAAATAGGATGTGCAATTGTTCGAAATCTAATGTATTAACCTCTTCCATGAATACTTTAATTCCAGCTTCATTATGAGCACTATCCCAGCCAATTACACAATTTTCAGTTTTTACAAACTTACTCCTAACTATATATTTAGTATTTGAGATCAGATTTGCAATACCAGCTTTAAACTCTTCCGGGCCAATAACTGATCTTTGAGTGTCGTTCCAAAGATGTAATGCGTGAAAAGTAAGAATGACATTCTTCCATTGATACTTAGCTGAAAGAGGTAACTCGATATGGTCCAGAACCAGTTTACCAAAAGAGTATATATTGGCAACGGATCGGTCCATTTCAGTTGAGATTATTTCAGTATAAAACAGATCGTTCGTAAAACTAATAACCGCATCTCTTTCATTTGCTGTTGATGTAAACACGGCCTTGGTTTCTGGAATATCTTCCCCTACAATTACCGGGGTCTTGATCTTGATGATCCCCGCCTTCTCATATGCTATCGACTCCAGGTCATTGCCAAGGTATTGCTGATGATCTAGCGATATATTTGTGATGATCGAAAACTCGGGTTGAAGTATATTGGTAGAATCCAGTCTTCCTCCAAGACCGGTTTCTACGATGGCAACATCAACTTTCATGTAGTCAAAATATTCAAATGCCATCGCAACGGTCAGTTCAAAAAATGATGGCTGTATTGGGAGCTCCGCTTTTTTGTATTTTTCTACAAAAGAGATCACAAAGTCTTCGCTGATGTACTCGTTGTTGATCTTGATGCGTTCTCTGAAGTCAACGTAGTGTGGTGAAGTATAAATACCGACCTTCATTCCGCTTTCGATGAGGACAGAAGCCAGCATATGCGCTACGGATCCTTTTCCATTGGTTCCTGCAATGTGAATGCTTTTAAACTTTTGTTGCGGGTTATTGAGCCAGCTGCAAAGTGCTGTGATGTTTGTCAGGTCTTTTTTAACAGCAGATCTACCGACCCGCTGATACATTGGAAGCCTGGAAAAGAGATAATCGAGCGTTTCCTGATAGTTCAATTATTTCAATTTGAAGACAAAGGTCATCGTTCCTTGTTGAATTTCGGGAGCGTTTCCATCCGGATTGAATTTAGCTTTCAAAGCGGCATCGATCGCTAACTTTTTAAGATAGGGATCTGAAGTTGTAGAGCCAGCGATGGTATATTCAGCTGAAACAACCTTCCCATTTCGATCAACCTTGATCTTAAGAGTTACTTTTCCCTCTTTTTGCGAATCATCTTTTATAGAAGGTATACCAACCATATCGCGACCTGTTAGTGAGAATCCTATCCCGGCGTTTCCACTACCGCTGTTTTGACCCTGATAATTTGGTCCATCTGTTCCATCTGGTTGGCCCATATTTCCACTTCCCTTATCATTTCCTTCAGAAGTATTACTACTACCTGAACCACCAAATAATGCTTCTTCATTAACTTCAGGTTTAGGCTCTTCTTTTGGTTTCGTAGTTTCAACCGGCTTGCTTTCTGTTGGCTTAGGTTCTTCTTTAGGTTTAGTTTCTTTCGGTTTCGGCTTAGGTGTTGGCTTTTCAGCTTTAACCTCCGGTTTTGGAATCGAAACAGTTTCTTCCACTTCCTGAGTTACAACCTCTTCTGAAGTCTCACTTTCCACTTCTTCAACAGGTGGCGGAGGGGTGCTTTCGACCGGTTTTATTTCTTTTGGCTCGCTATTTCCTGCTGCAGCTACCACATTGCCGAAGTTTACAAAAATTCCTTCTTCCTCAAATGGAGGAAATGGTGCTCTAAAACCAAGCAAAATCAGCAAGAGAACAGTGATGAAGCCATAGATCAATGAAATGACGTAAGCTTTTCTCTTATCTTGTTCTTCCGTTTTATTGAATGAAACGTCCATATTATTCTTTTTGAGTTGCGAGGATCATTTTAACCTTCATGTCATTACCTAATTTCAAAACCCGTACCAAATTCTCCACATCGACTCGTTTATCAACTCTAAGCACAACCGTAGGTGCAGGATCATCGAGTCCGCGAAGTGCTTTCTGGATCTCTTTCTGCAAACCACCGAAACTCACCTTCTTGTTCTCTACATAGTACTCCAGTTTATCCGTGATCGAAACGCTGATCGTTTGATTTGACAGGGTAGTAGTTGTTGCTGAAGGTAATAGAAGCTTGATTGCATTTGGTGCAACAAATGAAGACGTCAATAGGAAGAAAATCAACAAGAGAAAGATGATATCTGTAAGCGATGACATCTGAAAAAGAGGATTTACTTTATTTCTTGTTTTTAGTTTCATTTTGCAGGCTCTTGAAGTAAGTCAATAAATTCAACGGTTGAAGCTTCCATCTTGAAAACAACTTTTTCAACCAAGGTAACCAGCCAGTTATACCCGATGTAGGAAACGATCCCAACTGCAAGACCTGCAGCCGTTGTAAGCATAGCCTCATAAATACCACCTGCAAGAAGAGTAGGATCGATATTGTTACCCGAAACAGATAACTGAAAGAAAGCATTGATCATACCAGTCACAGTTCCAAGGAAACCTAACATTGGTGCTGCTCCTGATATTGTTGCAAGAGTTGACAGACCCTTTTCTAGTTTAAAGAGTTCGAGGTTACCCACGTTTTCGATAGAGGTACTGATATCTTTTAACGGTTTCCCGATCCTCTGGATGCCTTTTTCGATCATACGTGCCACAGGTGTATCGCTTCTTCTGCATAGGTCCTTCGCAGCAGCGATATTGCCATGAGCGACATAGTCCCTGATATTGTTCATGAATTTGGGATCTATACTTGCTGCCTTTTTGATCCGGAAATATCTTTCGAAAAATATGAATACAGCGATCAGTGATAGCAAGAATATGATCACCATCACAATTATACCGATGGTACCCATATCACCAATGATCTCCATAAAGGTTGTCTTTTCTCCTTTTACTATTGGATTTGTTGCAGCTTGCAATAAGGTTAAATTCATTTTTGCTTTAAATTATGTTATGAAAACGGAATTTATCTGATATCAATATGCTAAGGATCAAAAATAAGGCCTGAAATTATTAAGAGCTTAAAAACTTATCATTTTGCAGTATAACGAATTGTTCACTATTCTATACAATTTGAGGTTAAAAACTATAGCAGGATAATGTGTTTATTATTGTGAATAGCAGACAGTTATGTCATGTTGATAAAATACAAAGTCAATAGTGTTGATGGGCTTGCATTTTCGTATATTTGTAGTCCATAATTATAGCTGAATCACAGATAATTACAATAAGTTAATCACAAAATATATACATGGCAGAAAGTGGAAATATTATCCAGATAAATATCGAGGATGAAATGAAGACGGCATACATCGATTATTCGATGTCCGTCATAGTGTCAAGAGCGATCCCTGATGTTCGGGACGGACTAAAACCCGTTCACCGACGCGTTTTGTATGGGATGCATGATCTTGGGTTGAGTTATAACAAAACTTACAAAAAGTCAGCAAGAATAGTAGGAGAGGTGCTGGGTAAATACCATCCACACGGAGATGGTTCTGTTTATGATGCGATGGTTCGTATGGCGCAGGACTGGTCTTTGAGATATCCATTGGTGAACGGACAAGGGAACTTTGGTTCTGTAGATGGTGACAGTCCGGCAGCAATGCGGTATACGGAAGCACGAATGCAGAAGATCACAGATGAGATCATTAAAGACATCGATAAGAATACAGTTGATTTTGATCTCAATTTTGATGATACTCTTGAAGAACCAAAAGTTCTTCCGTCAAAAATTCCAACTCTCCTTGTTAATGGAGCTTCCGGTATCGCTGTTGGTATGGCTACCAATATTCTTCCACACAACCTTACTGAAGTAATTAACGGAACCATTGCTTATATAGATAACTATGATATTGAAATCGATGAGCTAATGCAGCATATCACTGCACCCGATTTTCCAACCGGTGGTACCATCTTTGGAGTGAGTGGAGTGATCGAATCATTTAGAACCGGTAGAGGTAAGGTTGTCGTAAGAGGTAAAGCAAACTTTGAAACTTCGAAAACAGGCAAAGAACAGATCATTGTAACAGAAATTCCATATCAGGTCAATAAAGCTACGCTTTGTCAAAAGACCGCTGATCTGGTAAATAATAAGAAAATAGAAGGAATATCGGATATCAGGGATGAATCTGACAGGAATGGAATGAGGATCGTCTTCGATCTCAAAAGAGATGCTATCCCTAATGTCGTTTTGAACCAGTTATACAAGTATACTCAGCTTCAGACATCTTTTGGAGTAAATAATGTGGCGCTGGTAAAAGGAAGACCACAATTGTTGAATCTGAAGGATATGATCAAATACTTTGTGGAATTCCGACATGAAGTTGTTGTAAGACGCACACAGTATGAATTAGAGGAAGCAGAAAAGAAAGCACACATTCTGGAAGGATTACTCATCGCTTTGGATAATCTGGATGAAGTCATCAATCTTATCAGAAAAGCAGATTCTCCGGAAAATGCCAAGAATCAGTTGATGGAACGCTTTGAGTTATCAGAGATCCAGGCGAAAGCTATCCTGGATATGAGACTTGCAAAGTTGACCGGTCTCGAAAGAGAGAAAGTAAAGAATGAATATGAGGAGTTGATAAAGACGATCGCTCATCTAAAAGCTGTATTGGACAGTGAAGAAATGAGAATGGACATTATCAAGGAAGAGCTCATGACTATAAAAGAGGATTTTGGTGATGACAGAAGAACAGATATTGAACAGTCCGATAGTGAACTTTACATCGAAGACCTTATCCCGGATGAAGAAGTGGTGGTAACGATCTCTCATTTGGGATATGTTAAAAGAACTCCATCGGTTGAATATAAGACGCAGGGTAGAGGTGGCAAAGGATCCAAAGGCGGCAGCACAAGAGATGAAGATTTTATTCAGGATCTTATGCTTGCAACAACACACAATTATTTGTTGTTATTTACTGAGCAGGGTAAATGTTTCTGGTTAAAAGTTCACCGTATTCCTGAGGGTTCAAAAACATCAAAAGGCAGACCTATTCAAAACTTAATGAATATTCCTTCTGATGATAAGGTGTTGGCGTATATCCCGATCAAGGATCTGAATGATGAAGAATTCCTTAATTCCAATTATGTCGTTTTCTGCACCAAAAAAGGTGTCATCAAGAAAACTCTGATGGAGAAATTCTCACGACCACGAACGAATGGAATTATAGCGATAGGCATTAGGGAAGGAGATCAACTGTTGGAAGCCAAACTGACAAATGGTAATCATGAAATCTTGATGGCTACAAAAGCTGGTCAGGCGATTCGATTCCCAGAGGCAAAAGTGCGGAATATGGGAAGGTCTGCAGCAGGTGTTCGAGGAGTTAAACTTCAGAATAAGAAGGACGAAGTGGTAGGAATGGTCACAGTCGATAGAGAAAGAGAAGATGTAACGATCATGGTAGTTTCCGAAAAAGGTTATGGCAAGAGATCAGATATCGATGATTACAGAATTACAAACCGGGGTGGAAAAGGAGTGAGGACTCTAAATGTTACTGATAAAACAGGTGGTTTGATCTCAATGAAGAGTGTTACTGCAGAAGATGATCTGATGATCATAAACAAGTCCGGGATTACGATCAGGATGTCGCTGGAGGAAGTTAGAGTTATGGGAAGAGCTACACAAGGAGTTCGCCTGATAAGACTAAATACGAATGACGAGATCGCAGCTGTTGCAAAGGTAACTTCAGATGACGAAAATGATGCGAAAGAAAATGGAGAAGGTAACAATGAAAACGGAAATGAGATTGCCGGCAGTGAAGAAGAATAACTTTTGGCAGGTATTTTGTTTATAGATCAGCAAAAAAAGAAATCAAATAGATAACGTAACAAGTAAGCAATGAAAAAACTACTAACAACTTTATTAATGATAAGCGCCGGAATCATGTTAAGTCAGGCTCAGAGCTCGAAAGTGATGTCTGCTATGAACTACTATGATTACTGGATAAATGAGGGTCGCATTATAAATTTGGATAAATCAAAGAAAAATATCAATGCTGCATCTAAGAATGAAAAAACAGCGCTCTTAGGTAAGACCTGGTTTTGGAAAGGTATCATTTATCAGGAAATAGCGGGAACTCCTGAAATGGCGGATACCATGAAGAAGGATCCTTTGGGCGTTGCATTAGCATCATATAAGAAAGCAGCGACAATGGAGGATAAGAAATTTAAAGCTCCAGATAGAGATAAGTCATTCTTACAGGTCGATAATATTGGGATGATGATATTTGACAAAGGCTTTCAAAATTATGAGAATGGAAATTTTCAGGAAGCATATAAAGGATTTATGGATTCCAGAGAAATTATTCTGTTTTTAGAATCTAACGGACGGACAAGTTTGAATCCTAATAAGGATAATGCATTAAAAAATGCAAGTCTTGCAGCAGCTAATGGGAAAATGGTGGAAAAAGAACTAGAAACCTATCAGATAAGGCTTGATGAAGGAGAGGACAACCCATTGTTATATAAGGCTATAGCTGATAAATATATCGAGCAGGGCAAAACAGACATGGCAAAAGAGTTCATCGCCAAAGGTTTGGAAAAGTATCCCAGTGATATTGATCTTATGATCGAAGACCTTAATTTTTATTTACAAGAAGATAAATTGGAAGAAGCAATTGAAAAGCTTGAAAAAGCTGCTGAGCTTGATTCTGATAATGAGGAATTACTATTTGTACTAGGAACAGCGTATGACAAGACAGATGATAGAGCAAGCGCTGAGGAAGCATATGAAAGAGCACTGGAAGCAAATCCTGAACATTTTAAATCATTGTTCAACCTTGGAGCATTATATTTCAATAAAGCTGTCAAGCTCAATGAAGAGATGAATAATTTGAGCTATAAACAACAAGAGAAGTATGATGAACTTTTGGAAGAGAGAAACATGCTGTTTAGAAAGGCAAAACCATTTTTTGAGAAAGCATTGGAAATCAATCCTGAGGAAGTAGCTCTGGAAAGAGAGCTTAAAAGAATCAAGTCTGCATTGGGAGCAGAGTAGTTTAAACATTTGGGTTAAAATAAAAGGCGAGACTATAATCAGGCTCGCCTTTTTAATTTTATCAAGTTGTCACCGGATAGAAGTATAGATCAATACTGTTTTAGTATCAACAATTACTCTATTTAACATAATATAAATTATAGGAAAATAGTATCGGGATCATTCAGTTGATGCTTTAGCAATATCGACAACTCCATAAGAAAGTTCGGGTTCCGCGCTACCGGTAAATTCGCTATAGCCTGTCATTATCGCTAAAGCTTCTTTCATGATCTCTTTGCGTTTTTCTCCCATCATTTCTCTTGCTTTGTCCATTCTTGTATGAACATCAACGGCATCTTTACCGGATGTAACAACCAACAAATATGGACCCATCTCACCATAGCCTGAGTGATACATTCGAAAATGCAACGGAGATTTTACAGATGCGTGTAAATTTTGGATCTTCTTAGCCACATCTTTCATTTTACTCATGTTCCTGGCATCAAATTCAACAACTTGAAAGAACGTATAAGGATTATCCTTACCGGAAACCTTAAAGCCGTTAGGCATATATGATAAGTTTTTATCTAAAGCAGCAGTGAAATTCCTGTGAGTTGTATAACATTGATCAAACTCATCCCAGAGTTTATTAAGCTCTTCCTCACCAATTTTCTCACTTAAACTTGCAAAGTAATCCTTATCCAGATCACCGAGTTTGCTGATCCGATTAACATGCCAGTAGCGAAAATCCGACAAGCTTACTGTTAGCCACTCCACATCCTGAATTCCATTATCAACACATAACTTCTTAAGCTTTTTACAAGCTGCTTCATACTCAAACACCTTTGATGGCATTACCATGTCTTCATGAACATTGATATAAACCATTTCCGATTTAGCTTCTTCCGGAGGCGCATTATTGATAAATAATGCCATGACCGGTAATAACAGGCAAAAAATTGTTAAACGTCTCATGATATTTTGTTTAGTGAGTTAAGAATAGATACTTACAAGTTACAAAATATTAAAAACATCTGTAATGTCTTTTTGGCATGCAGTGGTCTATAGCAGGCTCAACAATCTATCTGGATAATCGGTGATGATACCGTCAACTCCTATTTCGATTAATGACTTCATATCGTCAATTTCATTGACTGTCCATGGGATGACTTTGATTTCTTTACTATGGCAATATTGAAGCACTTTTTCATTTAACAACCTGAAATCAGGACTGCAAATATCTGGATAGAAGCCCAGGCTTTCAATTTCTTCTTCAATACCGCCACGATAATCTATCAGCAAAGCATTTGTGATTTCGGGATAATTTCTGTGCAGGGATTTAATAACTGATTTGTCGAATGATTGTATGATAACCCTTTGCTCTAAACCACTTTCAACGACTAATTCCACTACTAAACGAGTGAATTCCTCCGGTTCCGGTTGGTATTTATCATACCATTGTTCTTTGCTCTTTATCTCAATATTGTATTCTACAAACTGAAGTGCGTTGTTCTTGATATGAGCTTCAACAGTATTAAAGACTTCTTTTAGGAGTGGTTTTGAACTTTTCAATTGCTTCTGCTCGGGGAATCTATCCTGGGGAATACTACCGCAATCAAACTGTGCGATCTCAGACCTGCGCATTTCGTAAATATTGTACTTGAGCTCGTCACTTACCGGGATCGATTTACCATTCTTATCGAGGCAGATCAACGAATTCATATATGGTTCGTGTGTAACAAGAACTTCTGAATCTCCGGTAATCGCCACATCCAACTCTAGTGTTGTAACTCCCAAATCTACGGCATGTATAAATGCAGGGATCGTATTTTCAGGAAGCAATCCACGGCAACCTCTATGCCCTTGTATGCTAAACTGTGATTTCTCCAATTCTGTACAGGATGATAGAATAATTAAAACCGATAAATAAAGATATCTCAAGCTGATCTACAACTTAACGATAGAGCTGTAGATTCTTCTGTCTCCGTTCCTCGATTGAAAATGTACCATATACAGACCATCTGACCAATTTTTTGTGTCTATAATGGCACTTCCATCTACATGAATTTGACTGAAAACCATTATCCCATCTGCATTAAAGATCTCAAGCTGACCTATAGCAGGTGCTTGAATATAAAGGACGTCGTTAACTGGAATAGGATAAATACTCAACTCGTATTTGTCAATGTAATCTATGGATACTGTTGTGTCTATCGTTTGTATTGTATCAGGAACATAGTTGTACCGGGCATTGAATTCCTGATGATATATATTGGCGATCTCCTCATCATGTATCATCAAAGTGTTTTCATCATGAATACCATTAGCTGAAGCTGTCCAGTTATGGGAACCTGTAATAGTTATGGGCGTCTCAGAAGTATTCTCAAAATCAATGATCGCATATTTGTGGTGAAGTGTAGGTCCATCAGGCCATTGCGTGCTATCTGCGTTTACATAATTTTTTACGTCAATACCGTTTTGCAGAAGATCATTGAACTCGCTTCCATTCGACTCGACATAATCGATCATTCCTCTTACAGCCACACCACGATTCTGTGCATCAACAATAGCTCCTCCAAGTGGGTTGGATGTGAAAATCAGAAGTGCAAATTCTAATTCACTTTTAGCACTATCGATCCTTTCTTTGATCATATTCTCAGTGTTGTCTGAGGGTGAAAAATAGCACTCCACTACCCTACCATCGATATTGAAATAATGTGGCGTATTGTTTTCCTTGTCTTGACCGAATTTTGCATTATTAGCATCATATACAGATCCACTGCTTCCCCACATTTCTTCAAATTCGATAGTATATGTTTTAGCTAAAGATTGATCCTGAATACATATCAAATTGTTAAAGTCCCATCCAAGATTGGCCCATGTATGGTTAAAGGAACCAGTCATAACCCAGCTGTTCATGACATCTGCCTGATCTATAATTATGAATTTATCATGCATGATCCCTACAGAGTTGCCTTCATAAACAGAAATGGCCGGATTTAAATAGTATTGTAGCGTATCATTGTTACCAAGATCATCTGTAATGTATCTTACTGTGACACCTCTGTCATATGCTTTATTGATAGCAGCAAGAATGGAAGAATCCTGAACCTCATACATAGTAATATCAAGAGTTTGCTGCGCTTTGTCTATGTATTTGATTATGGTATCTGTTATGTTTAAAGTCCACACTGCTTCAGAAATGGTTGCCTTGTTTATATCAACATTATGATTGAAATATACATTGATCTCTCCACTGCTGTTCGACGAAGTCATTACCTTAAAAACGTTACTGGGTGTAGTATCAGACCCGGAAACTGAATATGGACGAACATAATAAACTGTAGCCGACATCAGGGAACTCAAATTAACAGCATGATCTACAACAGAATTGTTATCAACGATATTACCTAACTCAAGTGCAGGCGTAAGCCCATATTCCACGATGCTATTACTTACTGCATTGGTAGACCAGTTTATTGTTAAACTGCTGTTCGTAATATCGGTCTCATATGGTGGCTTTGTAATGTATAACGGTAAATTGATGATGATGTCTCCTGCATTTCTTGGAATTATCCTGTAGTCACCAAATGAATAGTGAACAGGTCCGGTTACATTGTAGCTGAAATTCAGTACAGGCGAAAATTGAAAAATAAGGTCATCGACCATTACCTGTCCGCTGCCATCATCTACAAACCACTCATTATATTGATTTGTCTCTGCAACACAAGTAGCATTTTGCACTGAAACGAGCACTCCTTCGTACATTTCCTGATTAGCGTCAACTGTTGTAAGCATTACTGGAGCCGGCAGAGGATTGTTGCTGCTGTTAACAGTAAAAGCTGAAACAGTTTTCAACTCTGTTAGATCAAAGTATTCGTCAACTTCAGCGGTTAGCGTAACATCATCACCAAGTGAGGCAGTGTGACTTGGTGAGTAAACATAGATACCGTTCCAGGCACCTGGGCTGTCTTGTATAAAGTAACCGGTGGTGCCATGAACAGCAGTAACGATACCTGAAGTTGTTACAACCTGACTTAAATATGGTGAAGAGGCAGCATTGCCTTGAATTTGAGCAATGGTTACCGTTTGTCCATTAACAAAAAATGGAAGAAAGAGACATGTTGAAACAAGGGTTTTGATTAAGGATCTCATTGTTATAAATTTTATCAAATATAAGTAGAAACTAGTTTTTCTTAGCCCAACCATCCCTTAAGGATACCGCTTGATTGAAGATCAGTTTATCAGAAGTTGAGTCGCTATCGAGTACAAAGTACCCTTTTCGTAGAAATTGAAAACTTTCTCCAACTTTGGCAAATCTTAATGATGGTTCTATATAGATGGTATCTATTATGCTCAGATTATCTGGATTGAGAAACTCCATTACATCTTTATCCTTGTCCTTGAGAGGGTATTCTATATTGAACAAACGATCGTAGATACGAGCTTCAGCAGTACCACAATGTTTTGCAGACACCCAATGAATGGTTCCTTTGACCTTCACGCCTGATGTGTCTGATCCACTTTTGCTATTAGCGATCTGGCTGCACTTCAATTTTATGATCTTCCCGCTTTCATTCTTAATTACCTCATCACAGTGTATAATATAAGCTCCCTTCAGTCTTACTACTCCTCCGGGTTTTAGGCGGAAATATTTTTTTGGAGCATCTTCCATAAAGTCAGAACGCTCAATATATAGTTGATTAGAGAAGGGAACCATTCGGCTGCCGCTTTCCGGTGCCTCGGGATTATTTTCTATTGGAAGTTCTTCTGCATAGTTGTCATCCAGATTCGAAATTTCAACCTTGATAGGATCTAGAACAGCCATAACTCTGGTTGCTGACTTATTCAATTTTTCACGAACGCAAAATTCAAGGAGCGACATATCACTTACATTCTCACGTTTTGCTACGCCAACTTTTTCTGCAAACATAGTTAAAGCTGAAGCCGGGTATCCACGTCTTCTCATACCTGAAATTGTTGGCATTCTTGGGTCATCCCAACCATCGACATGACCTTCTTCCACTAAGCGTTTGAGGTTTCTTTTGCTTGTAATAGTATAATTAAGGTTTAGCCTTGCAAATTCGATCTGTCTGGGTCTTACTTTGCTGGGGTCCGCTAAATGATCGAGAAACCAGTCGTACAAAGGTCTGTGGATCTCGAATTCCAGAGTACAAATTGAATGTGTTATACCTTCGATATAATCGGACTGACCGTGAGCAAAATCATACATGGGATAAATGCACCAGGCTTCTCCTGTTCTATGATGACCGGATTTTATTATTCTGTATAAAATTGGATCTCTGAGGTGCATGTTTGGAGAGCTCATATCAATTTTAGCACGAAGGACTTTGCTACCCTCTTCGAATTCTCCGCTTTTCATCCTCTCAAGCAGATCCAGATTCTCTTCGACAGATCGGTTTCTAAAAGGACTTTCATCGCCGGGAGATGTAGGAACACCTCTCATCCTTCTTATTTCTTCCAGTGTGGAATCATCTACATAGGCAAGGTCCTTTTTGATCAAAGTTTGTGCGAATTCATACAGTTGTGGGAAATAATCCGAAGCAAACAAGACACTTCCCTCCCACTCAAAACCTAGCCATGCGATATCTCTTTTTATAGCTTCAACGAAGCGGGATTCTTCGGCAAGAGGATTGGTGTCATCAAATCGGAGATTGGTTTTACCCTTATATTTCTTTCCTAACGAAAAGTTAAGCCAAATAGATTGAGCATGGCCGATATGTAAATAACCATTTGGCTCGGGTGGGAAACGGGTAATAACCTCCTTTACTTTACCCGATTTAAGTTCTTCCTCTATAATATGTTCGATAAAATTCAACGATTCCATAGGCGGGCAAAGATACTAATGCAATGCCTATACTTGACCATACTTCTTAAAAGATCTTTGAGAATTTAGTTAAGGGAGCGTGTTAACTTTTACTTTTTTGGCAATAGATTTGGCTTTCTCTGTACCGGACTGACCGTCCATTTCTATAACCAGAATATATCTGTCTCTTACCCCAAAAGTAACAGAAGCTACCCCGGTTTTCTTTTTAATTGATTCCCAGCCTTTCATATCCTCATTCAATGCAACACCACCGGCTTTTTCTTCACTGGAATCATGTGAAAATCCCATAGCCCAGGCCATAGTTGTCGCTGAATACATATCCAAAGCTGTTGAATAATCCATTAAGCTGACGTTAATGTAGTTACCTTCAGCATTTGTAAATCGAACCGTTGCAACAGAATAGGAAACATTGTTATAATTGACGCTGGTTCCTTCAGGCTCTTCTGCCTCATAACCTTCAATTTGAATATCTATTGCTTTTTGGAGTACCTCATAGTGCACTGCATCATTTTGAGCTGACAAAAAAAGACCCGAAAGTAATAAAGGTAATACAAGGAAATGTTTCATGTGATTTAGATTTAATATGAAATTAAACAATTTTAATTATTTGACTGACGTTTTTTCCATTCAATCATGGGTATAGCTTTGATTTACAGCACTTAGGTTGAAAATCCTTAGAACAAATATTTAATGCTGTTGCTTTAGCTTAAATTTGACGCACGCTATGAAGCCGAACCCAATTCATAAAGCATTAGATCAGGCAAAAGACAATGCGATCAGCGTTGAAGAAACTCTGGAAGATCTTAAATGGATCATCTTTTCTGATCATCATCGAGGGCGCAAAGACAGAGCAGATGATTTCGTGCCATGTGAAGCCACATATCTGAATGCTTTGAAATACTACTTAGACAAAGGATTTACACTAGTACTACTTGGAGATGTCGAAGAATTTTGGGAAAATCCACTGCCGATGGTCATGAAGAGGTACAAGAAAGTACTGGAATACGAAAAAAGATTCTATGATAACTCGAGGCTATATAAGATCTGGGGTAATCATGATGATGCATGGAGATATAAAGGATATCTTCAAAAGCATTTGTCTCTGATTTTCCCGGAGATAAATGTGCATGAATCTATAACGCTCAATATTACAGTGGAAGGAAAATTAAAAGGTAAATTCCTATTGATACACGGCCATCAAGGAACACTTGAAAGTGATAAATACGCATTCATTAGCAAGTTTTTTGTAAGATATATCTGGAGAAATATTCAAAGACTCTTCAGGATACCACTTAGTACTCCGGCAAAAGATGCCAGCCTGAAATCGATCCACGACAAGACCATGTATAGTTGGTCTGAAAAACATGAAGAAACGATCCTGATTTGTGGACATACACACCAGCCTGTATTCATGTCACTCACCCATGCCGACAGAATCAAAAATAAGATCCGGTTACTTAAAGAATCGCTAAGAGAATTTCCGAATAATGCGGCGGTTAAAAACGAAATTGAACTTGCTGAGCAGAAATTAAGACAGATCTCTGAAAAATGCACCGAAATCCAATCTGGTGAGAGTGAACTCAAGCCTTATTACTTCAACAGTGGCTGTTGTTCTTTTGGAGACGGAGATATCACAGGAATTCAACTGGCAGACAATCAAATTAGCCTTGTCAAGTGGAATGAAAATGCTGACCAGCCTATAGTATTGGAGAAAGAATCCATTCAAAATCTATTTCGCTGATGGCATCAATTTTTTCGCATGCGTTAAGCGGATATGCAATTTCGTCACTAAACGGTAATATATCCACAAGACTTCTGGTCGCCGGGATTTTAGCCACGATAATACCGGATATTGATATTATCGCATTTGATTTTGGTATTGCATATGGCGATCCGTTAGGACATAGAGGATTTACACACTCCTTATTATTCGCCGTAATTTTAGCTGTATCTATTAAAATGATCTTCTTCAGATCTGAGTCTATTATAAGTAAAAGCTCCTTATTTACAATTGGATTTTTATTTGTCTGCTGTGCATCTCACGGCTTATTAGATGCCATGACTAATGGCGGAAAGGGAGTTGGATTTTTCATACCGTTTGATAATGATCGATATTTTCTATCGTTTAGACCAATACAGGTCTCTCCTATCGGTGCTTCAAGATTCTTTTCTGATTGGGGTTGGAAAGTGATTAAAAGTGAGGTGATCTATATTGGTATCCCTGCTTTACTATTGATTCTACTCTCTCGATTGTTCAATTTTAGAAATCGATAACTTGTCCATCTTCAAGTAGTGAAAGCTCTGCACTTTCCATTTTTTCCTTTGACCAATCCTCGCCCAGATGCGATATATAGATATTATCGCAATTAAACTTCTTTAAGTTCTTTATGATGTCAACATATCTTAAATGACCTGGGCCTTCTTTATCGTAATAGTTAGCCTCGCAAATAAAAATATCTGCTCCGTCTGATACTTTAAATAGATCATCTGTCCATTCTGTATCTCCGGAGAATGCAAACAAACGGTTTTCAACTTTAATTCTAAAACCATGTGGGCTCGAACCAGCAGAATGAATCAGAGGAAAAGAATGGAGTTCGATTTCATTAAAAGAGATTTGATTATCATTACTATAGTAAAAAAATCGCAAGTCAATTTCAGGGAGGTGTTCATAGATAGTTGGGTAAAGCGCATCGCTTAGCTTTTTGATCATCGATTCCACATTTGGAGGAGAAACGATCCATAACGGTTTTTCTCTTTTCTTTATTAAAGCAGCTTCAAGAAGAAAATTAGTAACACCGCCATAATGGTCACCATGGAAATGAGACAAGATAATACCGTCGATATCATTAGAATCCAGACCGATTGATTTCAGCGCTGGCATTGAGGTTGCACCAAAATCGATTGCGTATCTATGTGTAGAAGTTTCCAGGAGAAAACAAGTATTGAGTCTCCCCCATGTTCCAAAAGCATCACCACAACCTAATATTTTAATCCTCATTGAGTACAATTAAAGGCCTAATATAATCAGAATGCAATAGAAATTTTCTTAAACAGCCGATGGAGAAGATTTTTTAATCGCACTCCCATTGATTTTATATTCAGCATTATAAAGTCTTGTATAGTATTCATCTGCCATTCGGTCGGAATCGAAATATGGATAGATGTCATTCATACTATTCATAACGATTTCCCACCATTTACCATTGTTGTAGTAAGTTGGGATGATCTCCGAGGTTAAAACATCCATCAGATTGTTATAGTCGAAACTATCTTGTGCTTCAACAGGTGAGGAAGTATCGGCTATGGGTAACACAAAGGAGTTGACTCCATTTTTACCAAACTCAGGAATCCAACCATCATCTACCGAAACATTAACTGCTCCATTCATAGCTGCAGTCATCCCGCTGGTTCCAGATGCTTCTTTTGGTCTTCTTGGAGTATTCAACCAGACATCTGCACCCTTCTTTAGTTTGAATGAAAGCGACATTTCATAACCGGTTAATATCGCACAGTTAGGAATATCCCAGATCGTCTCCCTGATCCTTCTAAAAGTACTAAGTCCTATTTGATCTTTAGGATATGGTTTCCCAGCCCATATGATCTGGATTGGTTGTTTTTTATCGTTAACAATGTTGTAGAACTTTTCCATATCTCTCATTAAAAGATCAGCTCTTTTATACCCGGCAAATCGTCTAGCCCATACCACTGTTAGGACATCAGGATCAAACAGTTTACCTGTCTGATCAGCAATGAACTCAAAAAGCTCACTTTTCAATTCTCTTTTTCTTCTTTTAATGGCATCGGCGTCCTTGTTTTGGAATGCCTGATCAATTAAACTGTCTGTCCAAAACTTTTTACTTTGGGCATTTGTGATTCCTATGATCTCGCATGTTCCTTTATGATCCCTCCACATTTCAGTAGCCACATTCCCATGAAGTTGAGAAACACCATTGGAGAGTTTTGACATACATAAGGCAGATGGTGTGAATTCCAGGATGTTTCCTTCAGTATTAGTTATTCGTTTGATTTCTTTAACAGGAACACCAGAGAAGAAACTCATCTCTTCGAGCATATCGATTTCATGTGATTCATTCCCAGCTTTGACAGGTGTATGTGTTGTAAAAACAACTTTCTCTCTGACTTTATCAAGATCTTTTAGTTGTGAGTATAGATAAAAAGTTAGTGGAAGTGCATGACCTTCATTCATATGGTACGTGTCTACTCCTCCCAGCTTCTCTATTAACTTTGCACCACCTACTCCCAGCACAATGCTTTGAGCAACTCTTGTTTCTTGATTACTGTCATATAATTTCTCGGTGATCGTTCTGGCGAGATAGTCGTTTTCGGGAACATCCGTTGATAACAAGTAGATAGGTGCAGACCCAAAAGTTTCGGGTTCCAATACCATAGCTTTAACGATGACATCATATTCATTTACCTTAACAGTGACACGTATACCGGAATCTTTCAAAAAGTGATAATGTTTTTCCTGAAACAATGGCAACATTGATTTGTCCTGTGCACGAACCTGATCGTAGTATCCATATTTCCACAACATACCGATCCCTATCATATTCTGCTTAAGCTCAAATGCACTTCTCATATGAGAACCAGCTAAGAAACCTAAACCGCCTGAATATATTTTGAGAGGTTGTGCAATTCCATATTCCATACAGAAGTATGCAACCCTCGACTTGTACTTATCATTATTGGCATAGGGAACATGCCACTTACTGTATTTATTTGTTTTGTCTTTCATTAAACTTGGTATTGAAAAAAATTAAGGTGCAAAGATGCTTTAATTAAGGGGAAATGGATATGTAAAGCAGCTTAAAATATTAAGTTTAAGCAATGGATTTGTGGATAACTTCAAAGATATTATGGGCTTTCATCTGAAAACTAGAAAAACGTCGGAGGGGTGCTAAATTTTTTAGTAATTTAGAGCAGTGGACAATCAAGGATTACTAATTAAAGGAAGAGGGAGTCAGATAAACCCTTCCAATAAGTTCGACTCAAGCAGCTATGTGAGTGAATATATTGAAGGCATAGATGAGAATTGGGAGCTTTTCGGAAAAAAAACGAAGTACTACGTCTCTAACAGCAAGTCACTGGTTAATAAAGTGAATTCTCCTGATGTGAAGTATAATTTATCGATCAATCCTTATCAGGGGTGTGAGCATGGCTGTGTTTACTGCTATGCACGAGAGTCTCATCAATATTGGGGATTCGGACCTGGTTTAGATTTTGAAAGCAAGATAATTGTAAAGCCTAATGCACCAGAACTTCTTGAGAAGTATTTTAGAAGAAGATCTTATATCGCCCAACCAATTATGCTCTCAGGTAATACAGATTGTTATCAGCCAATTGAACGCAAACTTAAGATCACCAGGAGGTTGCTTGAGGTGTTTCTGAAGTATCGTAATCCGGTGAGCATCATCAGTAAGAATTATACCATGCTCAGAGATCTTGATTTGCTAAAAAAATTAGCTGAAAAAAACCTGGTTCATGTAGCAATATCATTAACCAGTCTGGATAAAGATCTTCAACAGAAAATGGAACCACGGACAGCCTCTCCTTTTAAACGATTAAAAACTATAAAAGAGCTTTCTGAAAACGGGATCCCAGTTCAGGCTATGATTGCACCTGTAATTCCTGCCTTAACAGATCATGAGATCCCAGCTTTGTTACAAGCGGCTGCAGCAGTTGGTGCAGAATCGGCCAGTTATATTGTTGTTAGATTAAATGGTAATGTTTCTAAAGTATTTGAAAACTGGGTTCAAATAGCATATCCCAGCCGCTCAAAAAGAATTCTTAGCGCTATCTCCAAATGTCATAACGGAAACCTGAACGACAGTCGTTTTAATACTCGAATGACGGGAGATGGTCAGCTTGCGGATGCTATTAAAGATTTGTTCGAAATATCGCGAAGAAAGCATTTTAAGAATGATATTAAAAGAGAGCTTGACAGTAGTCAGTTTAGAGTACCCGGCATCTCAAAACAATCTACTTTGTTTTAATACAGCGAAAAAAAAGAGGATACACAGTATGTATCCTCTCATAATTTAGCAAAGTCGATCAAACTTTGTACTTCTGTTATGTTGAATTACAAAATCATGGCAGTCGATCGACGAGCTTGTTATTGGTAAAAAAATTATATGCTGTCAATTCCAGTATCAAACACAATCCAGAACCCACAGCTCTCATGAATATGATTATAAAATAACATGTAAATAATATTAAGTCAATAGCTGGCAATAATTATTTCCTTTATTTTAGTGATTCAGTAAATTATCTGCTTACTGATTGCTTGTATTGCATCTATCGTAGATCTACGATTTAGTATAAAAGAGAGTATTGAATTCAATGCATAGTTGAGGCTGGGTATTGTAAATTATTTGATATCAATGCATTAGGCTTGGCAATCCAATAATTAAATAAGTAAAGAAATACTATTGCAAACATTTCATTTGAAATCAACAAATTATACCCGTTCGAAGAATATATGATTATAGATGACTGTCATTTACTTAAATAGTTCTATATTTAAATTTATATTATATGGCTTTCTAGGATAAAGGAAGTATTACCAAACCCATTTAACAAATACCTTATGAAAACCCTACAATCATTATGTTTTGTACTAATAATGATATCTATCGGCAGTACGGCCAATTCACAATGTTTATCACCTAATACATTCACTACTAATATTTACAGTACGCAAGTAAAATTAAACTGGGACCCGGTTCCCGATGCTGTTCAATATATGCTTATCGCTTCTTTACAAGGTATTGCTACAATAGATACTTTTTACTATCCTGGTGCTGATAGTTTCTCTGTTTTTTCAGGCCTTAAAAAAGGAAGTACATATCAATGGGCAATGAAATCTATTTGTGATACACTTGGAACAGAGTCTGCGCTATCACAAGTAGTTAGTTTCACCACGTTACCATCGGGTACTTGTATACCACCATTTGATCAAAATACTGCTGATATAACAAATAACTCTGCAGACCTTAATTGGGATGATGTTCCAGATGTGGTTGGTTACCTTATTGACTTAGGAGGTTCTATAAGTCATATTACCGGGAATTCAACAAATTGGGAGTCTCTACTAGGATCAACACAATATGTTTGGGGAGTTGCCTCGATATGTGGTGTGGATACTATGCCACCATCAACCTGGGATACATCAGGATTTTCATTAGATACATTCATTACAGCATCTTGTCCGGTTCCAACATTTTTTATGGCTGGATATATAGGAGAAGACTCGTTGGATCTTTCGTGGTCTTCAGTTAGTAACTCCGAGTCCTATATTCTTTCAGGAGCGTCGATTGGGACATTGTCAGTAACAGATACGATGTATTCGATCAATGGATTGAATCCTTCTACTGAGTATTCATTCAACATTCAGACAGTATGCAATTCAGGAGGGACGGATTACATGTCTGAAATCAGCGATACCCTAACAATAACTACAAACGGAAGCCAAGCAAATTGTAATACACCCTCTCCTATCTTCACGAGTAATATAACTCTTGAAACTGCTAAATTAAATTGGTCTGCATCACCACTTGCTCTATCATACAC
>JABDMM010000148.1 GCA_013001465.1 Chitinophagales bacterium
CGATGTCGGCTCGTCACATCCTGGGGCTGGAGAAGGTCCCAAGGGTTGGGCTGTTCGCCCATTAAAGTGGCACGCGAGCTGGGTTCAGAACGTCGCAAGACAGTTCGGTCCCTATCTATTGCGGGCGCTAGAAATTTGAGGAGAGCTGATTCTAGTACGAGAGGACCGAATCGGACGAACCTCTGGTGTACCTGTTGTGGCGCCAGCTGCACCGCAGGGTAGCTATGTTCGGAAGGGATAAGCGCTGAAAGCATCTAAGCGCGAAGCCCACTCCAAGATGAGATTTCTTTTAAGGGCCGTTCGAGATTAGGACGTCGATAGGCTGCAGGTGTAAAGGTGGTAACATCAAAGCCGAGCAGTACTAATTACCCGTATGCTTTCTTTTTTTTATTTTTTACATCGCTTGTTTCGATTATCATTTGCAGTATGTCTTTTTAAGATTTTTGTGGTGATTATAGCAAAGGGGTCCACCTCTTACCATTCCGAACAGAGAAGTTAAGCCCTTTAGCGCTGATGGTACTGGAGTAACATCCGGGAGAGTAAGTCGTCGCCACTTTTTTATACAAAGCCCCGTCATTTTTTGTCGGGGCTTTTTTTATTACCTATACTCAACCTCATTATGCTCGTGAAATCCTTTGGATCTACAATTATCGGTGTCAATGCTATCAGTATCACTATAGAAGTCAATATCGATTCCGGTTCTAAATACTTTATGACCGGTCTACCAGATAATGCCATCAAAGAATCCTGGCAACGGATCGAAACCGCTCTGCGTAACAACGGATTCGTGATGACAAGAAAAAAAATTGTAATCAACCTCGCTCCCGCCGACCTCAAAAAAGAGGGCTCAGCTTTCGATCTCCCAATGGCTATCGGTATTCTTGCTGCTTCAGATCAAATCCCCAGGGATAATATTTTTAAATACATCATCATGGGCGAACTGTCTCTCGATGGTGGTATACAACCTATGAAAGGAGCTCTCCCTATGGCCATACAAGCAAGAAAAGAAGGTTTTAAAGGATTCATTCTCCCGAAAGCTAATGCTCGTGAAGCTGCGGTTGTCGACAATCTGGATGTGTACGGAGTTGAAAATATCGTTCAAGTCATCGACTTCTTTTCTGGGGTATCCGATCTTTCTCCTGAGATCGTCGATACAAGGGATGAATTCGCCTATAAAGCTCAAAATTTTGAATTCGATTTCTCAGATGTGAAAGGACAATCCAATATCAAAAGAGCGATGGAAATAGCTGCTGCAGGTGGTCACAATGTGATCTTGATCGGGCCTCCAGGTGCAGGAAAAACAATGCTAGCGAAACGCCTGCCATCAATCCTGCCTCCAATGTCTTTACATGAAGCACTCGAAACAACTAAGATTCACTCGGTTGCAGGTAAACTCAGCAAAATTGATTCACTTTTATCTCATCGCCCTTTTCGTTCACCTCATCATACAGTAAGTGATGTCGCACTAGTTGGTGGAGGAAATCAACCTAAACCCGGGGAGATCTCTCTTGCTCACAATGGAGTATTGTTTCTAGATGAACTTCCAGAATTCAAAAGATCCGTTCTTGAAGTGCTGCGTCAACCTATGGAGGAAAGAATGGTAACCATCTCCCGAGCTCGTTTCTCAGTGTCTTATCCCGCTTCTTTTATGCTTGTGGCAGCAATGAACCCATGTCCTTGTGGTTACTTTAATCACCCTGATAAAGAGTGTGTCTGCCCACCTGGAGGTGTCCAAAGGTACCTAAACAAAATAAGTGGACCTCTAATGGATAGGATCGACCTACATGTTGAGGTCACCCCTGTCAACTTGAGAGAATTGTCTTCGGATTCTGTTTCTGAGGGAAGTCTTGAAATAAGAGAACGTGTTGTGGCAGCAAGAAAACTTCAATCAGAAAGATATTCTGCAAAGGAAAATATCCATGCGAATGCCCAGTTACCTTCTCAATTTGCAAGAGAGATCTGTATCCTTGACAAACCTTGTCAGATCTTACTCAATCGTGCAATGGAAAAATTAGGTTTCTCAGCTCGTGCATATGATAGGATCATAAAAGTATCACGGACGATCGCTGATCTCGCGAATTCAGAAAATATCAAAATGGAGCATATCGCCGAAGCTATTCAGTTTAGAACTTTGGATAGGCGAAATTGGGCTGCTTGATCAATTCTTATAAAGCTGATATCTTAACACCCTTTTTTCTGTTACGTGCAATTCGATAATGTAGTATCCAGACTGCAGAGTGGAAATATCTAAACTGCTGGTTAAGAAATATTCTAATAGGAGCCTTCCGCTAACATCATATATAATCACCCGCTCAGCAAGTGTATTTAAATAAACCACATTATTTGCAGGATTCGGCCATAACAAACTTACTTCCCTTTCAAGATCGATATATTGAATATCAGATATTGTACTATTGCCGGTAAAATCAACTTGTCTTATCCGATAGTAGGTAGTTGGAAAGATCGGGAAACTATCCATGGTTGTATAGCTAGTCTCATGATTTTGGTTCTTACATGGTATTCTTATAAGCTGATCAAACAAAAATGCATCGCCACTTCTTTCAACACTATAAAAGTCACAGTTACTCTCGAACGCAACTTTCCAACTCAATCTTACTGACAGATCAGAAGCCTTGTCCACTTCGAAATACGTGAATTGGACCGGCAAGATACCGCCAAAGCTTCCTCCTATTGCAAAAATTGAAAAGCCTGTCATGCCTATACCCGGAGCATTATAAAATGTCCCTGACCTGCACAGATCTCCAAACTGTAGTTGTTCCCAGTTTTTACCGGCATACATTGAATCTGATTTAAACACATGATATTTGTTGTTTAAATTCGGATAAATATTAGTATTCGCATTTGAAGGGTGGAGAAATATGTCAAATCCGACAGAGTCTCCTTCGATGGCCCAGTATCCATATCCGGTTATTTCGCTATTTTTCACATGAGTTGTATCTCCGGAACAGTTTGTAATAGTGTCTATAAATAAACTACCGGGATCAGATGCGATAAACTCTGCGGTAATGGTAGCTGAGTCATAGTGCAGTTGGATCACAGCAGGGTTATATCTCAATGTACTGTCTCCTATAGGAAATACATACGATGTATCACCCGTTATCTTTCGCTCAAGAGCACCGATCAAGTAGTTCATGTTTTCATAATTGCCCGTTGAATCAGGAGTTTGATAACCTCGGATAGACCCGGATCCAGAATTGTGAATTTTGATCTTATCAGCTGTAATAATAGTTGAGTCAAGTATCAAAGAAGTTGCAATTTCAAGTTTTCCGGAGATTTTCAATCTCTTTACTGATGCTGTTAAGGTTTTTGTTATCACCAATTTAGATATGGATATCCGGGAAACTGAGTCTCCATTGAAAACTAGATTTGTACCACCAAAAGAAATAGAATCCGTCAGGCATAATAAATCTCCACTAATAGCGAAATATACACTACCGTCTGGCTGGACTGATGTGTTTAACTCTGCAGTTTCTCCTATCGTTAGATCATGAAGAAAAACAGCAAGTGTGTCTCCAGTGTGCAATGTAAGATCGTTGCCGTCGATAAATAGCGTTCTGCAAATAGCAGTATCGATATGATCATGTATTGTTACTCCTTGTTTCGACAAGTGATTTATCTTGACATCCGATCCCTTATCTGGAATTCGCAAAGAAATCCAATTTTTACAATTGAACCAACTGGAATCATGATCTCCTATCCATTGATGTTCTTCTAAAGAATTTTTGATCAAATGAAATGAATTGCCTTGAAGCAAGCTCCCTGTATCGTACGCTAGATCTGTTGGATAAGAACTCCAATTGGATGGATCACTGATCAATAATACAAGGTCTCTCCTACTTATTGAGTCTATTATGATGTCAAATTTGGCTTTATCAGGATAAAGTTTAGAATGGAGATCGGCATTGTAGCATTCTGTTCCAGGGTATAATGCACTATATCTGCTCCCATTTAAAATATTGTCCATTTCATGATAGTCATCTCCAAACCATCCGGTTCCTGTCCACGCATATAACACTCTCCCACTATAAGTCGCAGAATGCTTCAATTCTTTCTTTCTCCAGATACCGCCTTGCAAAACATAAAATTGATCATCGCTATTTAGATCGAATGAATGAAGTCCGTTTAAATTCTTAATACCCCAATTAGAGTCAGCGACTCCATTTACACGAACTTCAAAGTCTGTATTTCCATCTCCTGTGCGCCTAAAACAGATTTCACCACCACTTTTAACGCTATCCTGAATTTTTTCAAATCGAAGAAAGCCTTCGGTATCCCCCCATTTTTTCTTATTCAATCTTTCATATCCATTGTCAGTAAAATCAAGAGTTGTTAAAGGCGCCAGGTCCTTAAGAGTCACGACACAGATCTCGTCAAAGCCATTTCCATAGTAATCGGTATTGACGTTTACTACAGCCAGGTCTCCAATTGAAAGCCGGGTAGTTTCAGATGCTTTACCCATTAACATCACACCATCACTCCATTGACTTCCGGATCTCAAAAAGACTTTGAAAAAATATACCGAATCATTGATCAGATTATTGATCTTAACTTCATCTCCAGTACCACGAAAAACTACATAAGCAGAATCAGCAGTCGAACTTCCATTTAGAAAGCTATCATTAGCAACCGCAAAAATCGATGGATGAACAAATATAGAGTCAGTGCTTGCAAGTACATAGACCTCATCAAAGCAATCCGATCTAGGATTTGTCCAACTTAACCAAACTGATGCATTGTCGCTAAGTAAAACAGGTTCGGAAACCTCAGCAATTCCTGCTTTAACTGTTAGTGAAGTCTTTGCTGATAAGATATGATTTGAAGAAGCATATAAGTTAAAAATGTAGATCGAATCTCTTTTAAGTCCGGTAATTTCTAGTGAATTCGAATCCCCGATATATAATATCCTGCTTTTAGGGAAAGTCGTTCCTGTCTTCGGTGCAGAATAGAAATCCTGGGAATGCGATTGAGTATCAATATTGATACTAGCGGTTGAATGAGTTTGAAGCCCCCCCTCCCTGGCAACTAGAAGGAATTTTTCTGTTTTACCAGATCCAGGCTGCCATTTGATAGAGGCTGTGGAATCAGTGAGACAATTGATATCAAAAGATGCTGGCTTAGACGGCTGGGTGGATATATTGTATGTCTGAATTGAATCTGTTTGATAAAGTGGGCCCCCTAAACAGAAACTATCTGAGACATTTATACTGATTAAAAAAATTCGCTCTCCAGGAGTTAGGCTATCTATGGATACAATACCGTTTTGCCCATAATAAACAATAACATCTTCATCGACAAAGTCTCCTTCACTATATACTTTACTTTGAACTAACATTGAATCCAGAAAAGAGTCTGCTGATAAAAAAAGAATGACAGTATTAACTTCCTTTACTTTTGTTAGCTCTATCGTAAGATTATGCTCATTTCTTGACAACAATTCTATATTAGCGATGTCATTAGGTGGAAACTGGCAGGTATCAGTAGGTCTTATGGATGATATTTCAAAACTATGGATGAACAATTCGTCTCTGGAACCACTTCCTATCAAATCATCACTATACCACTCAAGGTTAAATATCTCGCCGGTATCGATCTTAAGATCCATAATATCAAATACCGAATCGATGAGAATATAGATCGAATCATTCCCGGGTCTTTTAGTATGCGCTGTATCTAGCTCCACATTGACGGAATCAGATCGAAAAGACAATCGGATAAGTGAAGATCGATCTCCGTTGTTTAATGATGAAATGATACATCTGAATTGAAGATGATCGATTTCACTTCCGCTTCTGTTCTGAAAATAATGCTTAAGATACCCCGGAGTAAAATCTGCGGTTGTTGGTTGAATTAATATAGCTTGAGAATGAAAGGAATATATTCCTCCCGTAATTTCTGAACCGGATGTCACTCCCCTTGCAAAGTCACCGGCGATGTTAGAATCACCATATGAATATTGATCTGAGAATCCACTGATAAACCAATCTTTTGAAGAAAGAAAACCGGAGTCTTCAACAGGAATAAATCCCAAACCCAAAAATGTTGTGAAATCGACGGGAACACTTAGGTTCTGATCAATTATTTTCTTTTGACCAAAAGCTAAAGAAAGCTCAAAAACTAAAACAAGTAAAATCAAAAACCTCATAAATCAGCTCTTCAGGAGCAAATCTACAAGCCTTAAAATGAACTATTCGATTAAAAACATTTAAGTCCTGTAAAGAAATTCACAGACAAAACTTCTGCTAATGTAGAGTTAATTGAGACAGATAACCAGATTGATAGGATGAGTAAGAATACTCTGAGCGAGATCTAGTGGGATATAAATACTTTTAAAATTAACTTGAGCTGTGACAATATTACTTTTGACTGACCGAATTTTAATCCGATCCCCCGGAAAACAACCCATTTCTATGAGGAAATCACAGCTTTCCTTCGAGGTAAAATCAATTATGTAGGCGTTATCACCTGGCTTCAAGTTTATTAAAGGATTCACTTATTATTCATTTTAATAATAATATATCCTTTTCCTACAACATTGTCAATAAGAGTTAATTAATTACTCTTCTGACGTTGCTTCTTCCTCCATTGTACTTTCAATACTTCCAAGCATATTGTCAACATAATATAGGCTTTGACCACCAGTACCAATTAATTTGATCTGCGAGATTACCTTATCAAACAATACTTCTTCTTCACGTTGTTCTCTTACAAAAAAGCGAAGGAAATCATAGGTTACGTGATCTTTTTCCTGAACTGTAAGATCAACCATTTTATGAATGCTCCTTGTCACCTTTTCTTCGTGTTTCAGCGCTAGCTGACAAATTTCAAGGACACTCTTAAAATGCAGTGTTGGTTGCTTAACTGAAGGTGTAACTGAATGACCACCTACTTCATTTATGAAGAGAAATATTTTCATCATATGCTCATTCTCCTCAGCTGCATGGTTATAGAAGAACTTCGCTGCTCCATCCATGCCTTCTTTATCACACCAGGATGCCATTGCGAGGTAGTTAAAACTTGCGGCAGATTCAAGTATCAATTGCTGGTTCAGCGCTTTTTCCATTTTCTTGGAAATCAACATATCTTATCGATTTTAAAAGGTTATAGGAAGTTGCAAAGTTAATTCTTTATCTAAATTGAAGTTGATTTGTATGGGATTTTTTACCGCAGAGTGCGCAGAAGTTTTTACCGCAGAGTGCGCAGAGGTTTTACCACAGAGTGCGCAGAGGTTTAGATATTTTCTTGATCTTCGAGGAGTGTATCTTCTTTGGAGAATTTAGGGCAATTGCATTTCGATCCTGAACAGGATATCAATAACATCGATGACACCATTAAAATTGCAATTAAAGCCTTATAACGACTGCTGAAAAACATACTTGGAAATTGTTTTCATATACGTAACGCTATAAAATTAGTTAATATTGAGTAAGCTCTTATCAATTTTGCTCTTCAATGGTCGGATTTTTCTCTAAAACAGTTCTAGTAGCACCCCTGGACTGGGGTTTAGGCCATGCCACACGATGTATTCCTATCATCAAAACGTTGATCGATCTTAATCATAGCGTCATCATCGCGAGCTCCTCTTCTGCCCTGACTCTCCTTCAAAATGAATTTCCCGACCTTCTCTTCGAAAAACTAAGCGAGTATAATCCTACCTATAATTCCTCAGGTCAATTTACTCTCAGTATGCTCCAGCAGTCTCCAAAACTTCTAAAAACAATATTTTATGAGCATCGACAGCTTCAAGCTCTTATAGAGAAACACGATATTGATCTGATCATTTCAGACAACAGGTACGGTATTTATTCCAAAAAAGTACCGTCAATCTTCATTACGCATCAGATCAACCTTCAACTTGGAAAAAATTTATCCTTGTTCGAAAAACCTGTCAATTTGATCAATCACTACTTCATAGGAAAACACAAAGAATGCTGGGTCCCGGATGTGAGGGGTGCTCATAAAATAAGTGGTGTTTTAAGTTCTAACGGCATCAGAGGAAAACGCTTTATTGGTCCGCTGTCTAGATTTACCAAAAATGGAGATTTGCCGGATAAAAAATATCATCTTATCGTTCTTCTATCAGGCCAGGAACCACAGAGAACTGAATTGGAGTCTCTGATTCTAAATGAAGTCAAAAACTTTCCATTTTCTTGCCTGCTTATTCGTGGAAGTTTTACGAAGTATTCTGAAAAGAACACCAATAACATAGAAATTAGAGATTTTGTAAGTGCTAAAGAACTTCAACACCTACTCTTAAGTAGTGAAATTATACTAAGCAGAGCCGGATACAGCTCTATCATGGATTTTATAAGATTAGGCAAGCGTGCAATCCTGATTCCAACGCCAGGGCAAACCGAGCAGGAATATCTTGCAAAGCACCTTAAATCTCTGGGTTACTTTTATTCTGTAGAGCAAAACAAATTCAGTCTGAAAGTAGCAATTGATCAATGTAAAAAATTTCAACCACCAGTTTCAGATCAAAGAGAATCGTTGCTTAAAGAAGAAATTGAAAGAGTGATTGACTTATACTGCTAGAGCGCATTCACCTGATCTTCCCAGAGGTGGATTTTCTCAAGCTTCAGCGGACCTTGGTAGAACAAGGAGGCAGTATTTGCAAAAGACTCTGTAAGATCAGAAACATAAAAGTGGTCTTGATCCTGGCGTACATCTGTAAGCATATCAAGCTCCGTGAGTTTCTTCTTTACATGCTCTGCAACATGCTTTGTTGAATCGTAGATCGATATGTGATCTCCGTAAAGATTGATAATGTCCTGTTTTATCATTGGATAATGAGTACAAGCCAAAATAAATCCATTCAGATTCTCAAAGTTCGCTTTTTCCAGGTATCGATCTACGACCATTCTGCTTATCTCACAATTAAAAAAGCCCTCTTCGATCATTTGGGCAAGGAGAGGTGTTGCAAAAGATTTGATCTGTAGATCTTTATTTTGCTCTTTCAATTTGATCTCGTAGACGTTACTTTTAATTGTTTGCTTTGTACCAATGATACCAATTCGATCGATCGAATTGTCTGAAGTCACCGCTTCGACGATCGGGTCAACGACATTGAATACTTCAGCTTTGTCGCCGAATTCATCTAAGACAGTCTGAAATGCGAGGCTTGAAGCAGTATTACAAGCGATAATGATCGCTTTGCAATCTTGTTCTATAAGGAAAGCAGATATTTTTTTTGAGAAATAGCGAATGGCTTCTTCGGATTTTTCGCCGTAAGGCATATGTTCCGTATCGCCGAAGTAAATGATCTGTTCATCCGGCATCAGCTTTGAAATAGCACTTGCTACTGTTAAGCCTCCAATACCGGAATCAAAGATACCTATGGCTTTCCTGTTAGCCACTGAATTATATACCCAGCTTTGTTTTTACTAAAGCTGTGATATCGTCACTTGGAGGATAATGGATCAATGCACCAGTTGAAGTATCGAAAACATAGGTATATCCTTTTTCTTTCGCAACATCCTGAATTGCTTTCTTAGCTTGGTCGATGATAGGCACCGTAAGCTCATCCTTTTTATTCATCAATTCTTCCTGAGCTTTATATTCAAACTCCTGAATTCTCATGCCTTTGGACTGAAGATCTGCAAGCTTGGTTTCATAAATAGCTTTTTGCAGATTTCCACCATTCTGTACAAGATCTTGCTCAAGTGCTTCATATTCTGTAACCATACTTTCAAGAGCCGCGTCATACTCTGCTTTCATCTTTTCCAACTGGCCTTGCATCGCTTTCGTTGCCGGCATAGCAAAAAGGATCTCCTGAGAATTTACGTGACCCATTTTCTGTGCTGAAAGCGGCGTATAGGCCATCAATCCTAACACACATATTGCAAATATTACTTTTTTCATTATCGATTTTTTAAAGTTTAAGTTTTTTGAGTTTAGTAACCTAGTGCATCGATAATATCGTCGCTTTTATCGTATCTGTCACTGGCAAACAGCATGGATACTCCGCTGGATTTATCGAATATAAAATCATAGCCTTTAGAAGTGGCTAATTTCTGTATTTGTTCATAAATGTCGTCCTGGATCGGTTTGATCAACTCTTGCCGTTTCTTAAATAGCTCTCCATCCGGACCAAATTTCGCTTTCTGATACTCCTTTACATCCCTTTCTTTCTTTTCTATTTCATTAATTCTCTGCTGCTTCATTTGATCTGTAAGCAGAACCTGCTCCGCCTGGAAAGTTCTATACATCTTATCGATCTCCTGCAATCGCTTCTCAATTTCTTTTCTCCACTCATCAGCGACAGCATCGAGACTATTTTGTGCCTCCTGATATGCAGGTATTTTGCTGAGAATGTACTCAGTATCTACATAAGCAAAGCGCTGGCCATAGCTAAAAGAAAATGTGGTTAAAATCAGTGCAAGTGTTACAAATATTCTTCTCATTACAATTTTTTTGAAATTAATCGGGTTCGACCCCCAAAACAATAGAAAATTTTCCATACTTGAAGATATTACTTCCGGAAACTTCTACATCTGCTTTATCAAAACCTATGCCATAATCAAATCCGAGAAGACCAAACATCGGTAAGAAAACTCTCAAACCGAATCCAAATGAGCGTTGTAGATCAAATGGGTTATATTCCTTAAAACTGTTATAGAAGTTTCCACCTTCCGCAAATACTAGTCCGAATATCGTAGCTGAAGGATTTGTCGAGAATGGATATCTCAACTCCATGGTGAATTTGTTAAATATTGGTGAACCGTCGTCTGGTGTGATTTCCTCATATCCTCTTAGTGCAATGATATCTCGTCCAACGAGGAAGTTCACATTGTTTGAAAGGCCGTCTCCACCCAGAGAGAATCTCTCGAATGGTGATAATCCTATATCCTTATTATATATGCCGAGGAATCCAAGCTTAGCTGCTGTTCTGAAGACTAACTTACCAACCAATGGAGTATACCATTCGGCATCAAATCTCCACTTGTGGTACTCGAGCCATCTGAATCGGATCTCATCTGCGAGTTCCGGATCGGAATAGTCGAGTGATTTTCTAGCATTAAATATAGCGGAATACGGAGGTGTGAACCTGGCTGTAAGGCTGAAAGAAGAACCACGGCTTGGGAAAAGTGGTTGATCGATCGAATTTCTGGCAAGTGTAAATCCAAGACTGATGTTGTTGGATCTTCCGTCGGAAAAGTTAAATCTCCTATCAGGAAAGTCGTTCAATACAAAAGTTTCGATCACTAAACTCGGTTGGATCGTAAAGAAGTCATCAGGCCACTTTAATCTTGTCCCTAAAGCAAGCGTTAATCTTGTTGTCTTTAATGATCCTATGATATCATTATTTGTAAAATCGAGTTCGTTAAGTCTGGATCTAACAAAGCCTACCGTAAAAGCATTTGGTTTCTTTCCACCTAACCAGGGTTCGGTAAAAGAAAAGTTGTAGGACTGGTATTGTTTACCGCTGGATTGGATCCTAAGCGAAAGTCTTTGTCCATCTCCTGTTGGAAGTGGTCTCCAAGCCCCTTTTTTGAAAATGTTGCTGAGAGAAAAATTCGTAAAAGATAAACCTAATGTTCCCACAACACCGTTTCCTCTTCCACCCCAACCTGCAGATAACTCCAACTGATCTGAGGGTTTTTCTACAACTTTGAATATGATATCTACCGTTCCTTTTTCTGGGTTTGGCATCGGTACTACTTCGATCTGCTCAGGGTCGAAATAACCCATATTTGCGATCTCACGCTGAGATCTGATCAGATCCGAGCGACTGAATTTTGCCCCCGGTAAAACCCGGAGTTCTCTTCTAATGACATGCTCATTAGTCTTTGTATTACCACTGATCAATACCTTATCGATAGTAGCTTGAGGTCCTTCGCTAATTCTAATCTCTAAGTCAATAGAGTCTCTCCCTGCAAGCTGCTCAACCGGATTTATACTGAAGAACAAATAACCATCATCCATGTAAAGAGAACTTACATCCCAGCCAGACTGACTCATATAAAGCTTCTCCTCCAATAATGACCGATTATAAATATCTCCTTTCTTTATGTTCAATATTTTACTCAATGTCGAATCGACATACTTTGTATTTCCGGACCAAGTGATATGTCGGAAATAATATGGATAACCTTCCTCAACCTTAATGAAAACATCCATGGAAGTCTTGCCGGTGATATCGATCGAATCCTTTAATATTTTTGAATCCCTATATCCTAGTGTATTATAGTAATCGATAACAAATTGCTTATCGGTTTGGAACTTGTCACGATCGAATTTGGCAGATTTGAATATATTGAGATTGACATAATCCTGAGCATAATCCTGGGCTCTGCTGATAGAGATGTCCGACAGCGATTCCATCAGGTCATTATATTTCTTCTTTTTCTTTTTGCTATTGCGGATCAAACCCGGCAAATCCAGTTTAACCTTTTCGTGAGTTCCTTTTAATTGCTTTTTTAATTTTCTATCACTCACTGCCTCATTGCCCAGAAAAATAATGTTGTCTATTTTGACTTTCTCTCCCCTTTCAATATCGATAAATACGACAACCTGGTTATCGAAAATCGTATCATCGACTGCCGTGATCGTAACGTCTGTGTTGAAGTATCCTTTTTCAGCATAAAAGCTTTTGATCTTTTTAATGCTACCCATTTTGATATTCTGAGTAAAAATAGATCCTGAGCGAAGATTTAGTTTACCGCGAATCGCTTCTGTTTCTGATTTTTTGATCCCGGTGATCTTGTATTTTGTGAGACGCGGACGTTCTTCGATCTTGTAAACAAGATATACCTTATCACCTTCAAACTTCTGAGCATATATTTCAAGATCTGAAAGCAGATTTTGACTCCATAATTTTTTAATAGCGTTTTGAATATCTTCTCCAGGAACAAATATTTTCTGTCCTTTATAAAGACCGGAAAAGGAGATCAAGGTTTTGCCATCGAGATACTTACTACCCTCAACCGTGATATCTGCGATCTCATATTCTTTTGGGTTGGCGTAATCTGCGGCGGAATTAACCTGTGCTGTAATGTCTGAAAAGACAGATGTGAAAAGTATTATAAAAGACAGATAAATAAATCTGATCATAGGTTATTTTAAATTTTACTAAACGTTTTCTTCAGCTGATCACTTGTTTTACCAAATCTCCGTTCACGCCCTTGATAATCAATAATTGCCTGATATAACTGTTCCTTCCTAAATTCAGGCCACAACGTATCCGTAAAATAAAGTTCTGTGTATGCAGACTGCCACAACAGATAATTGCTCATTCTGTATTCACCACTGGTCCTGATCAATAATTCCGGATCGGGGATATCTTTAGTATACAAGTGTTTATCGATCGTTTCGTTGCTTATTTTATCAAGATCAAGTTCACCGGTGCGGACCTTTTCAGCAATCGATTTAACCGCATCTGTAATTTCACTCCTTCCACTATAACTTAACGCAAGAATCAGGTCCATCCTTGTGTTTCCTTTTGTCACTTTTTGAGCTTCGATCAATTCTCGATAACATTTTTCCGGCAGAGCTTCAATTTGACCGATGGTTTTTAGGCGGATACCATTTTTCATCAGCGTCTTTGTTTCGTTCCTGATAGTACGCAACAGAAGTTCCATCAGTGCTGAGATTTCAAGTTCGGGTCTGTTCCAGTTTTCTGTAGAAAATGTGTAAAGCGTTAAATACTTGATACCTAATTCTGCAGCACCTTCAGAAATCTCTCGAACAGAAGCGACACCCTCTTTGTGACCAAAAATTCTCGGTCTTTTCTTTTTGGAAGCCCATCTCCCATTGCCATCCATAATGATAGCGACATGCTCTGGGATCTGATCTTTATTGATATGTGATAATAACTCGGACAATAGGGATTGTTAATTCGCAAAAATAAGCAAATAGAACGTTATAGGCCTTTGGGTTTTGGACATTTATCCTGCATAAATGTGTATGAAATCGATATGCCCCCAAAAAAGTAATCATCATTCTTGTTGGGATTGCCACGTTGGTACCCTGCTTCCCCTATTTTATCAACGGATGGATCCGATAACTCATATGCTACACTACCTTCTCCACCGGGCAATGAAAGCGGACTTACATAAGTTGTGCTAACATCATCAAGATAATCTGTAAACGTTTTTCTTGTTCCGAATATTAAACCGATAGCAAAGTTGTAGGAGAAACTGTATTTCAAACCTCCACCAATTGGTATAGCAAAACTAATAAGCCTGTACTTTTCTCGTCCGGTATAGTTTGGATCATTCTGACCTTCTGTTCCTAATGGTTGAAGTTCATACCATTCTCCTTCATAGAGTGCTTTCGGGTTGAAATAAAATACTGAAAGACCTGCGAATATATATGGTGTGAAGAACTTTGTCTGACTAGATTGTTCATAGGCGAAAAAATTAAACTCTAACTGGCTGCCTAATTCGAACACATTTGATTTAAAATGGAGATTCCGCTGAATGCGATGTGGGTCTGTGGTCTTTGACTCATCGAAAGACACTATCCCAAAAGCGACACCATGCTTCAGAGCGAATCTATTGCTGAGAATATTTCGCACAAACAGTCCTCCACCGGGACCTACAAACTGGAATGAAGTTTTGGTATTAATGTCACCAAAATAATTTGCCACTCCACCCCATACCCCTATCTCAAGATTTTGGGCATAAATATTTGATAAACACAATGTTAATGTTAAAGAAAGTAGAATTGATCTCAGTATCCGCATATAGAAGCCAAAATTAGGAAAAAGCCTCTTTAAAACGGACTGTTTGCGGAATTGTTGTTAGACTTTAAAAGTCAATTTAGAAGTACTAATTACCATGCCGGGCATCGGATAGAATTAAACGCATCCATCGAAATAGAAAGGTTTAGTCCTATATACATATATCTGTCCAGATTATCAGAATTACCTCGTTCAGCACCCGGTTGAGAGTATGCTGCTGAAATACCATCTGGATCTACTTCTACGGACCTGTTCGATAAAGCATAGATCATATCTGCTTCTTCGGATAAGTAAAATGTATTGAAATCATCGTAACTCACATATTGTCTGCTAACATCATCGATATAATCGGTAAAAGTAAATTTATAAGCGATCTCCATACCCATTGAAACTACCGGGCTTATATTGTACTTCAAACCTAAAGTCACAGGGATAATAGCTGTAAGTTTACTATAGTTGGCATCAAATCTTGCATTATCCATTCCTTGACCCTCAGTTCCAAGTGGTTGTAAATCAACCCATCTCCCTTGATATTTTGCCCTTGGATTGAAATGAAGTAAACCGAGACCAGCTCCTACATATGGTGAGAATCGATAGGACCTGGTTGCTGGTTGAAATCCGGTCATATTAAATTCTACACCAACTGTAAATTCATAAATATTTGACTTAAAATGTATATTTCTGTATGACCTCTGCCAGCTATCACTTCCATACTCTCCTGCCGCAACCAATCGATCATCTCCTGCGAGCTGACCGATATTAAAACTTGTTTTCATATTAACATATTGGTTGAAATACAATCTGTGATAAACGCCATAAGCGAAATTCCAGGTATCAAACTGCATCCTGTTAACGACAGGAACTTTCGTCTTATTAAAACCAGATACATCTCCAAGGAAAAAAGATCTGGAAAAATGGATTCCAAGCTCCTGACCTTGTTGCCCATTGACTAAACTTACTGAAAGTGTAGTAAGGCAAATTAACAGCATAAACCTCTTCATACTATTAAATACGATATTATTTCGTATATGTTTTACACTTAATATAAATAAAACTAATTACGCTGATCTTGTCCCCACATGAGTTTATCACGAATAGCATTTAGGAAACTGGCATCATTGAGTCTCAATAGGTTAGCTGTAAAAGAAGCTTTTTTGACCGCGATCTGATATGAGCTATCGATCACCTCTTTTCTTGAATCCAATGTAGCGTAAAAGCTGTCGTTCCTACCCTCAACTTCGAAAGAAATGACAACATCATCAGGAACTACAATTGGTCTCACATACAAATTGTGTGGTGCAACCGGAGTGACAACAAAATTATTGCAATTAGGATAAATAATAGGACCGTTACAGCTCAATGAGTATCCAGTGGAGCCGGTCGGTGTTGCAATGATGACGCCATCTGCCCAGTAAGTGTTTAGCAGTTCACCATTTATAAATGTATGAACTGTTATCATTGTAAAAGTATCCTTCCGTTGAATGGTGAATTCATTCATTGCATAAGGAGTTGATTTAAAAATCTCTTTATTGCACGTGAGCGAGAGAAGGCTCTTTTTTTCAATGACATAGTTACCTTTAAGAATAGCTTGCATAGCAAGATCAAGTTCATCTGTGGTAATTGATGAAAGGAAACCTAGTCTTCCGAGATTGATCCCTAAAATTGGGATGCCGCTGTCATTCACAAATTCTAATGTATGCAGGAGTGTACCATCACCTCCCAGGCTAAATATATAGTCGACATCCTTTCTAATTTCCATGTGAGTGTTGAACACCTCCGGGTCATGGGTGATTAATGCATTGTGATCCTTGAAGTGCTTATAGAATGGTTCATAAAGAGTGTAATCTATATTGAGATCTTCAAGTTTACCCAATAAGTTAATGAGGAAGTTCAACACTTTTTCATTCGAAGATCTTCCGTAAACAGCAACTTTCATGTATAGTTATTTGGGATCAAGATATCGTGCCCGTTTGAGTGTTCGCATATCATCGCTGATATCAAGCACGAAATGTAAATATAATCCATTTTCGACCTTTTTGCCATCGAGCCCGTTCGCCTTGCTGAGGCTGTATTCAATTCGAAATACATTATTGTAGAGCGTTACAATATCCAGGCCGAGCCCTCCACCTATGAGTAAACTATTGTTCAGTGGATTATTTTTAAAGTAGGTTTCATCACTTACATAACCGAGATCAACAAATCCCTTTATAAAAAACTGGAAAGGAATAGAGCCAATCCTTACATCTTTCATTAATGGATTTCTCATATTGAAATTCAAAAAATTGTGCTTGATGTTAGCTCTTGTAAAGACATATTGTTGGCCATCGATCACAAAGAATTCATATCCTCTCACAAAATCCTGATCATATCCCAAACCTCTCTGATTATAATATGGCTGTAAAGCTGGCGCTGAAATTTTAGTACGAATCAATCCAGAACCATAGAAGTTTTTTCCTATGTCTATGAATTTACTGACAGAACCATAAATATTGAAAAAGTCAACATCGTTATATATCCCCAAACCTAATTTCTCAACTTCTATGCTCCATTGGTAACCTTTAGTTGGGTAGGCCTGGATGTTTCTGTAATCCCGCTCAAATCTATAGTTGAACTGAAAGAAGTTTTGTCTGAGGTCATCATTAAGAAAGTAATTGTTTGAGTCCAGTTCAAGAATATTATCATTAAGACTGGTGGATCTGAAAAACAGACCGAAATACTGTTCATCATGCACTTCTTTGCGGTATCGCAAGACTGCACCGGTGTGAAAGATTTTACGCACAAATTCATTGCTAGTGTAAAAAACATGTTTATTACCATTGGCTATATACTCGAATGATTTATTCCTGTCAAAGCGGAAGAAAGCTTCAATACCAAGAGTTTGCTTTTTATTGATGTGAGGGAAATTATACATGACTGAGACAGCCTGTGAAAAGCCCGTATAAAAACCGAGTCTCAGAAGATCGTTATTACCGGTAACATTGTCCTGGCTATAGAATAACCCATAGATTGTCCGGCTAAAGTCGTGATCATAATCAACCCACCAGACGTTAAAGTTTCTATCTGTAAGTTTAAAAATCGGAGCAGGAATATAATACCATCTTTCGATGAGGTCGATGGTGACCGTAAGACTATCCTCTTCCCATTCTGAAATATTCATCTTAACATCCTTGAACAGTCCCAGGTTAAATACATTGAGCCTTGAGAACTCAATCTCATCCATAATTACGGCTGCAGGTATGGTGTCACCTGCCTTAAATCTCAACTCTCTAAGAATTACTTTCTCACGAGTCTTTCGATTGCCTTTGATCTCAATATTCTTGATTATGAGATTTGAGGCTCTAGCTTCCTCAGAACATCGACCTGAAAAACTACAGCATAAAAGAAGAATTATAAATGATAAAGCGTATTTGTACAACACTTATCGCAAGATAGGTTTTTAAATATCCAGGTATTTCATCAACGATTCAAAACGATCTTTAAGATTATCATAATAAACTGATTCCTGAAAAGTGTTTTTGATCTGATACTCATATCTTTCCAGAGTAGATATGATGGTAGTGAGGTCAGATTTGTCCACTTTTACAGTAAGTTCTAACATACCTTCATCCGGGATAGTGACAATATAGCAGGTTAGAATTCGGGCATCGTTGGTCTCTACAATTCTGGCTACTTCAGAGAGAGAATAATCACGAATCGGCATAAGCAGTGTAAAAATCCCACCTGGATCATTAATAGAAGCAATATCAGCAAAATTGCTAACAAGGCTTTGCAGAGTGATCGCGCCCAGGTATTCATTTTCCTCCATGACTACCGGTATAAGTGTAAGATTAAGTTCAATCGCAAGTTTCACAACTTCGAAAATGTGAAGTGCAGAATCTACATAGGCATTTTCTGTCGTAAACTCGAATGATCCAACTGGTTTTAGAACATCTTCTGCGTCGATCAATTCATTGCAGGAGATAAGACCAATATACTTTCCTTTATCGACTACGGGCAGATGATCGACACTGTATTTATACATTAATGCTAAAGCGTCGCCACTTGAACACTCCGGGCTAACTGGTTCCGCTTTTGATGAGATTAGTTCTTGTGCATTCATTCTGTTGGTTGCGTTACTCTTTCTAAAAATTCGCTAAGTATCTGGTTAAATTCATGGGGCCGTTCCATCATGGCAGCATGACCACAACGATCAAGTAAGGTAAGTTCTGAGTTTGGCAATAGAACTTCAAACTTTTCTCCAACAAAAACCGGAGTTATTATATCTTGCATTCCCCAGATCAATTTCACCGGTATATCAATATCCTTTAGTTCTTCTTCAAGATTATTTCTAACAGCTGATTTCGCCAGTAGTAGAATTTTCAATGCTTTGCTCCTGTCGTTGATCAGATTATAAACCTCGTCGACCAGTTCCTTACTCGCAGTCTTGGGATCGTAAAAAGTCTCTTCGGTTTTCTTCTTTACATATTCATAATCACCTTTCTTGGGATATCCGTCCCCTAATGCCGACTCAAACAATCCTGAACTACCTGTTAATATTAACGCCTTAACCTTCTCTTTATTTCTTAGTGTGTATATTAAACCAATATGACCACCTAAAGAGTTTCCCAAAATGCTAACTGATGGATATTTTTTATACTCGATAAAATTTTCGACGTACTCTACTAAGCCAGTAACAGTGGATTCGTTTGGCTCAAGATCATATAACGGAAGAATTGGGATCACAACTTTGTACTTTGGAGAGAAAAAATTGATAGTTTCCCTGAAGTTACTTAAAGCACCAAACAAGCCGTGTAGCAGAAGCAAAACATCACCTTCGCCGACTTCGATGAACTTAAAATTATTTTCCTCTTTTATCTCGTACTGCATCAGAATTTGGGACGACTGTTAAATGTGTAATATATAAAACATTGCGCAAAGATGAACTCCTTTAATTATAAGACGAAACCAGTTGTCTAAAAGTTTCAAACCATCAAATGTTAAAATCGACTCCGGATGAAACTGCATCCCAGTCAATGGCAATTTTTTATGCTGAATTGCCATAATCTCACCATCGCTGGTTTTGGCAAGAATTTCCATATCTGTTTCGCCTTGCTCCTTCAGTATAAGCGAATGATAACGCATCGCAGAAAAATTATCGTCAACCCCTTCAAACAACTGAGTTCTCTTATGAATTTTAACTTTCGCCGGTATCCCGTGAACTGGCGTTTTAGCTTTTACCAGCTGCATACCAAATCGTACACCTAGTGCCTGATGCCCAAGACAAATTCCCAGCATTGGTTTTTTCCTACAGGTAATATTAATAAATTGGTTTAGGTGACCGGCATTCTCTGGTTTGCCGGGTCCTGGCGATAATACCAGTGCATCTGCATAATCACTTAGCTGCAATAGCACATCAACATCATTTCTGATCACGGAGCACTCGTGCCCTAATTGTCTGATATAATCATAAAGATTGTAGGTGAAAGAATCATAGTTATCGATCAGGATCACTTTCATCACGCAGATGCTGGATGTTGCTTTTGAAAAAGCTGATCCAGCTGTTCAAATATGTTCTGAAAAAATGGAATCACTTCTCCTAAATAGCTTATAGCAATAGGAGCTAGAGGCATACAGTATCTGTATGCTATTGAATCTGATTTTACCGAATCGGTAATAAAATTATTCTTTTCTGCAAACCAGATCGCAGTGCTCATTAACAAAATCATGATGATCAGCCACAGAGCTCCACCACTTAGCTTATTGATAAAATTTAATGATAGCGCTTTCAGAATTCGATGAAGGATACTCGCTGTTATTTTAAAGACAATAATGGTGAGAAATACGACCAGCAGAAACGATATAACCGGAAGGAAATTCGCTGAGATCTGGAATGATTCACTCAAGTATTCTGCAACAAGATAAGAGCCTTTCATTGCTAAGCCGATCCCAAAAATTATGGCAACTAATGAAAAAACGGAATGGATAATTCCTTTGGAAAAACCATAAAAGAATCCGAGGAGAAGAAATATACCTGTTATTATATCTAGCAGCAAAGCAAAGCTTTCATGAATTACATTGCATGCAAATTAACAAATAATGCGATAACGATTTAATCTAAAACCTGAAGCTCTTCTTTTATTCTATCAACCTGATCAGAACTTAGTACCTTGCTCAATTGCTCTTGTAAAACCAGATCCAGTTCCTGTCCTGAACCTGACTCAACTACCGCTTTCGCGATCTCATAGTTGATCTCTTTTACAGAAGCTATTTGTTTTTCAGAAAGTGCAAAATTATCGATCATCCATTGATTAAGCTCAGATGACTTTTGCGCTATGGGATCTTCCTGAGCCACTATACCCGATATAATTAATATTGAAAAACTTAGTGTGATGAAATACTTTAGAAAGTTCATGATTTACTTCTTTGATCTTCCTACTAATACGACAAGATTGAATTTATGGGGGAAAAAGAGGTTGAAATTGTTCGTTTGCTCATGTGCTCGTTTGCTCATGTGCTCGTTTGCTCGTCCGCTTGTGTGGAGAAATCAAAAAATAGATAGTGGTGCAGCCACCCCAGCATCTTCACATTGAAAAAATCTTACTCTTTGATTTCCTTAACTTCTTCAAACTCGATATACTCGCCGTCTTCAAATGGTTTGGGTTGCTCACCCAAATCATCGATGGTCGCTTTTCCTTCTCTAAACTTATTTTTCTTATCTGAAGAGATAATGGATTCTATGATTCCTCTGATAAATTTTACTCCAATGTAAATGACTACAAAGAGCAAAAACATTCTAATTATTGCTGACATAAAGGAAATTTAACAATTAACATCTGATATAATACAAAGTTTAGACGAAAATCGATCCTTTATCGACTTAAGTACATTGACTTTTTACTATACCAGTCCCTAAAGAACGGATCTTTAAGGTCGGTAATAAAACGAATCGCTTCTCCGGTAGATTTCATTTCAGGTCCTAATTTTTTATTCACATTAGGGAATTTATCAAATGAGAAAACCGGTTCTTTGATCGCAAATCCATCAAGATCTCCTTGATAATCAAAGTCTTTAACCTTATTCTTACCGATCATGACTTTGGTTGCCATATTCAGATAAGGCACTTTGTACGCTTTACAAATGAATGGCACCGTTCGTGAAGCTCTTGGATTTGCTTCGATCACATAAACTTTGTCCTCTTCTTCTTCGCTTTTCGCCCTTTTAATAACGAACTGAATATTGATCAGACCTTTGATATTTAAAGCGAGCGCTATCTTCTTGGTGTATCTCTGTATATCTGCAATTGCTTGTTCTGAGAGACTGAATGCCGGTAGAACAGAGCTTGAGTCTCCGGAATGAATTCCTGCCGGTTCGATATGTTCCATCAATCCAATGATCTGAACCTCCTCTCCATCACAGATGGCATCCACTTCCGCTTCTTCCGCTCTGTCAATAAAATGATCGATAAGAATGTTGTTATCCGGGTGATGCTTGAGAATATCAATAACGGATCTTGTCAATTCCTCATCATTGATAACGATCCTCATTCTTTGTCCGCCTAAAACATAACTAGGCCTAACCAAAACAGGATACTTAACCTTATCAGCTACTTCGATAGCTTCTTCAGCAGATTTTGCTGCACCATACATTGGATAAGGGATCTCAAGGTCTCTCAACAGATCGGAAAATGCCTCCCGATCTTCTGCAAGATCCATATTCTCATATGAAGTTCCAATAATTGGAATACCGAAATTTTTCAGTTTCTCTGCAAGTTTCAAAGCTGTCTGCCCACCTAGCTGTACAATTACACCTTCTGGCTTTTCAAGATCGATGATCTCTCTGAGGTGTTCCCAGAATATTGGCTCGAAGTATAATTTATCTGCAACGTCAAAATCTGTAGAAACAGTTTCCGGGTTGCAATTGATCATGATCGCCTCGTAGCCGGATTCTCTGATCGCTTTTATACCATGAACACAACAATAATCGAATTCAATTCCCTGCCCAATCCTATTCGGACCCGACCCAAGCACAATGATCTTCTTCATATCTGTTACTTCACTTTCATTTTCCGTATCGAATGAAGAATAGTAATATGGTGTCTGCGCTTCAAATTCTGCAGCGCATGTATCGACAATTTTATAAGTACGTTTGATCCCGGATTTCATTCTCCTGTCATAGACCTCATCTTCTGTTGTATTATCGCAAAGATATGCGATCTGCATATCTGAATACCCTTTCTGTTTTGCTAATCGAAGCGTTTCATCACTAACCTCAGTAAGCGCTTTCTTATTGAAAACGCTTTCAAAATCATTTAAGTCTCGTATCTCACTGAGAAACCACTTATCGATCCTGGTTAGATCATGAACCTGTTGTAAAGGCATACCTAAACTAAATGCATCTTTTATCCTGAAAAGCCTGTCCCAGGTAGGATTGATCAGGCCATCCATGACATCATCAGTTTTCTTCCAGCTCCTTCCATCAGCCCCAAGACCAATTCGATTATTCTCGAGCGACTGACAAGCCTTCTGAAGTGCTTCCTGAAAACTTCTTCCGATTCCCATGACTTCACCCACAGATTTCATCTGTAAGCCCAATGTTTCGTCACATCCCTGAAACTTTTCAAAGTTCCATCGTGGGATCTTTACGATCACATAGTCCAGGGCGGGTTCAAAATATGCTGAAGTTGTTTTTGTAATTTGATTCTTGACTTCATCTAAAGAATACCCTATCGCGAGTTTAGCTGCGATCTTTGCTATCGGGTAACCGGTAGCTTTTGATGCCAATGCTGAAGATCTTGAAACCCTTGGGTTGATCTCGATCGCAATAATATCTTCCGTAATAGGGTCCATTGAAAATTGCACATTGCAGCCACCTGAAAAATTCCCCAGGGAGCGCATCATTCGTTTTGCAAGTTCCCGCATCTCCTGAAAACCTCTATCGGAAAGTGTCATCGCCGGAGCAACAGTAATCGAGTCACCGGTATGAATTCCCATGGGATCCATATTTTCTACAGTACAGATCACAACAACATTATCATTGCTATCTCTGAGAAGTTCAAGCTCAAATTCCTTCCACCCAAGAACAGCCTTTTCGACGAGAACCTCATGTATCGGGGAAGCTTCTAGTCCGCGGGTAAGTTTTTCATCAAACTCCTCTTTAGCGTGTACAAAACTTCCACCGGTTCCACCCAGAGTAAATGACGGTCGAATAACTAGCGGGAAACCAAGTTCCTGAGCGATTTCCTTTCCTTCCAAATATGAATTCGCGATTTGTGAAGGTGCGACTGCTACGCCGATCTCACCCATCAGCTTACGGAATAACTCTCTGTCTTCCGTTTTTTGGATCGCATCGATATCGACACCGATGATCTCGACTCCATACTGTGTCCAGATATCAAGTTTGTCGGCCTCAATACAAAGATTGAGTGCTGTCTGGCCTCCCATTGTTGGCAGGACAGCATCGATCTTCCTCTCTTCCAGGATCTCTACAATGGAACTTGTCGTTAAGGGTTTTAGATAAATATGATCCGCAATAACAGGATCTGTCATGATAGTTGCAGGATTCGAATTGATCAATGTCACTTCGATCCCTTCTTCTCGTAATGATCTGGATGCTTGAGATCCGGAATAGTCGAATTCACAGGCCTGACCGATGATAATAGGCCCGCTTCCAATGATCAGTACGGATTTGATAGATTCGTTCTTTGGCATAAGGGATTAAATTCATGCAAAAATAGGCTTTTCGGGTAAATTCAGTTAGAATTGTAATAGACATATCCGTTAATAATTGTTGATTAGCTCGTTTATACTTTTGCTCACACTCTATCTTATCTTGATAACTTATTATCTGATAGGTTGGAACAGATCAAAAGCTTTCCATGTGCGTTCCAGAGCAGATCACAAGGTCACCGTTGTTATTTCTGTCAGAAATGAAGCTGATGACATTCTCAACTGCCTCCAACACATTCTCACTCAGGATTATCCATCAGAAAAAATGGAGATTATTGTAGTTGACGACTATAGCACTGATGATACTTGTAAACTTGTAGAATCGATCACTGATGATAGAGTAAAACTGATAAAACTGAAAGATAGCCCGGGAAATCATTCCGCAAACACTCCAAATAAGAAATATGCGCTAACCGCAGCGATCGAGATCGCAAAAGGAAAACTCATCATGGTAACAGACGGTGATTGTGTCATGGATCCTCAATGGATCAGAACGATTTCATCTTTTTATGCAGAATATGAACCCGGTTTTATCGCAAGCCCGGTGCATCTCAACGGACCCCGATCTTTCCTAACAAATTTTCAGAAACTTGACATGCTTAGTATGACAGGTGTTGCTGCTGCTGCTATTCAAAATAATAACCCTACTCTAAGCAACGCTGCTAACATGGCTTTTGAAAGAAACCTCTTTCTCGATTCCGGTGGATTTGGAGTTCATAGCAACCAGCCGTCGGGGGATGACCTCTTTTTGATGCATAAATTTCAACTCGAGACCGATCGGGAGGTGATGTACTGTAAATCAAATGAGGCAGCTGTAACAAGTAAAACAGTAAATACCCTAAAAGATTTTATCGAACAACGTAAAAGGTGGGTCTCGAAATCAACGACCTATCAGAAAAAGAGCGTCACCTTTACACTCCTGCTAGCTTATCTAGTCAATCTTTCGATCGTAGTTTCAGGAATATTTGCGCTATTAGGTAGTACTTCAATGCTGATCTATTTTTTGGCGGCTTTATTCTCAAAACTCTTCATCGATTTTACTTTTCTTTATCCTGTAAGCAGGTTCTTCAAAAGATCTTCAATACTATACTTATTTTTGCCCATCCAGGTCGTGCATATTTTATATGTTGTTACTATTGGAATATTAGGGATGTTTTTTAATTATGAATGGAGAGGGCGAACCGTTCATAAAACAATTCGGATCACATCGGATAAAGTTGAAAACTAACACAGAAGATAAATTTAAATCGGTTTCCTTAAGTAAAAAGGCATGGAAGAGGCTTTTGAAAAATAAGCCTGCTGTTATCGGTATTATTATTATTTGCCTTTCGACCATAACGGCTGCCTTTTGTCACTTTATCGCACCCGATGGAACGCCCAATGCAGATGAACAAATCCTTCAACTGGAAACACATCCTCCCGGATTTACCATCACCATTTTAAAAGTTGAAAAAAATCTTAAAATAAAGGAGCAGAATATTTTATCCATTTTGTTCAATGGTACCAAAAGCGATTATACACCAGTTCCGATCACCGCCTGGGAATATGATGGGGCAAATGTTATTGTCGATGAATATTTAGGACCCGACAGACCCACAGCTAAAAAATCATACCCTCTTGCCGACATCGTTTACGCAATTTCAAATACCGATCCCAATATTCAGCCTGAGGGTAACGCTGTATCTTTCAATGACATCGATGAATTAAAAGTTGAGAGTGACCTGGAGGATCTGAAAAAACGTTTCGAGAAGAAACATCTGGAAAAAAGAACTTTTTTATTCGGTTCAGACAAGTTTGGGAGAGATATTCTGAGTCGTTTATTGGTCGGTACCAGAGTTTCACTTTCAGTAGGGATCATCGCAGTGATCATATCACTCGTCATAGGAATCGTTGTAGGTTCTTTGGCTGGTTATTTCGCTAAAGATCCTCCTAAAATCAGTTTAGGAAAGCTGTCATTGAATATTCCTGTCGACAGTTCCATAATCTGGCTGATCAATGTGTTTTGGTCCATTCCTACATTGCTTCTGGCGATGGGACTTACAATTATCTTTAAAGAGAAGAACTTTATATTGATCTATGTAGCAGTAGGGTTAACTATGTGGGTAGAAATGGCCCGGATCGTCAGAGGTCAGTTTCTCGGTATCAGGGAGAAAGAGTTTGTTGAAGCATCGCGAAGCCTTGGGTTTAGTCACTTCCGAACAATATTCAGACATATTCTGCCAAATTTGTGGGGTCCGATCATTGTGATCGTGGCTGCAAATTTTGCAACAGCAATTCTGATCGAAGCGGGTTTGAGTTTTATTGGTTTGGGCGTGCAACCACCAAAGCCATCCTGGGGGACTATGTTAAATGAATACTATGGTTTTATAGGAACATCGAAAAGTTATCTGGCAATTTATCCAGGTTTGGCGATAATGATATTGGTCCTCGCTTTCAATTTAATTGGGAACGGACTTAGAGATGCATTAGATATTAAAACCAGTATGAAGTAATTTCGTATAAGAATACTCATCTCATGATCGAACAAAAAGAGTATACGGATTTCATTAAGAAGAGACTCGAGCAAACCGAGAACCTGCTCTCCTTAAAACAGTATCAGATCAACTCTCTCCTGGAGATCACTCAGGCGATCAACAACAATTTCGAAGACGAAGCATTATACCGAATTTATGAATTCGTCATGCGAGCTCACCTCAACGTTAAGAAGTTAGTACTCATCATCAAAGACGAAGAATGGAAATGCGCATGCAATTATAATGGCGAATCTATCCTTGCTACAGTAGATGTTGAGAAAGATCTTTTGGAATATCAAAAGGTTCATATGCTCAGTCCCAATGACGATTCTAAATTTTTTGATTTTGATGTTATCATTCCGGTGGTGCTCAAGAAAAAACCTCTTGGTTTTGCATTGCTAGGCGGCCTTCACGATGATAATGCGGATAACATAGATGAAAAAATAAAATTTATACAAACCATTACAAATCTGGTGACTGTCGCGATCGAAAATAAACGACTTGTTAAGGAACAGATGGCCCAACAGATCATCAAACGAGATATGGAACTTGCCAAGCATATGCAAAGCATGCTGATCCCCAAGTCACTTCCTGATACTGAACAATTACAAATGGCGGCATTTTATTTCCCGCACAGTGAAATTGGTGGTGACTACTACGATGTTATATCTCTGGATGAACATTGCTGGTTATTTTGCATGGCAGATATTTCCGGGAAAGGACTTCCGGCAGGACTCCTGATGTCAAACTTCCAGGCAAACTTGCGTACTATGACTGATTTTCACAAGCATTCGCTTGAAGACATGGTGCATGCTCTGAATAAAAAAGTGAATGAAATAACCAATGGTGAAAAGTATATCACTATGTTCCTCGGTATCATCGATCTTAAAAATAACAAACTTCGATACATCAACGCCGGTCATAATCCATCGCTACTTTATGATGATGGAGAACTTCAGGAACTTTCATTAGGATGTCCAATTCTGGGAATGATGGATGAGTTACCATTTTTAAAACTTGGTGAAGTCAACATTAATCCAAATTCTATTATAATCAATTATACCGATGGACTTACAGATGTCGAGAATGAAGAAGGTAATATGATGGAGTTTGAAGACCTTACAGATTTTATAAAATCAAAGTGTGCTGAAGGAGAATCTGTAAGAAATCTCAACAATGAGATATTAGAATACATTACGAAATACAAAGGCGCGGGATCATTCCTCGATGATATCAGCCTTCTCACGATCAATATAAAGTAATCCCCGCGAATTCAGGTCAAGGATCACAAGCAAGGCCATCGAAATAAAAAACAGACTGCCAATTTTATCTGTCTCGATAAGATCGCTAAACATCAGATTTATATAGACGATAAGCAATGCGACCGTTGCAGCGATCGTGAGTCGTTTCAAATCTTTATTTTTTAATCTGTGATAAGTATGCTCTCCTACAATGAACATTGCAATGGTAAGGATCAGGAAAATTAATAATCCGATATAACCTTGTTCAACAAGTATCAATAATATGTAATTGTGAACCGTAGAGCGCTCCTCGTTTTCACTCAAGTACGTTTCAAAACTGCTCACAGTGTACTGTTTGTAATAGGGATAATAATTTCCCGGACCGAAACCAAACCATGGTTTATCCTGCACCATAAAAATTGCTGCTATCCAGCGGTAAAAGCGTTCCATACTGGATGCATCCTGAAAAGCTACGGTAGCGGCTAAGTGCTCATCAAAAGTATCATGGTATACTGTTTTTTCATAAACAGGAGCGTAATCTAAATACTCGTTATTCTTTGCCAAAAAAGCCAGAAATAAAGCAAGTCCAAGAAAACCAACGATAAAAACTGTCTTTGTAAGTTTCCAATGAATTATTGGAATGAATAAGGCTGCTATTATTAGAGATAGCATTGCCGCTCTTGTAAAGGAGAAATATATTGCAAGTAGATAAAGCACCTTACAAAAATTGATCAATCTTCGCTTCCAGCTTCCCTTCTCATACCATTTGGCCGCAACAAACAGAAAAGGAAAGAAAACAGAGATCATGGTGGCGTACATTACATGATTCCTGAAAAAAGGCATTACGGGTTCATTGACCTCTTCAAATGTAAAACCGATGAAAGAGTGACGGACCAAAGCGACAACGATCATTATTGTGAGCGAAGAAAACAAAGCCCAGAAAGCTTTCCTAAAAGTTATCATGTTCTGGAATATTAAAATTGCCAGCACATAGAAAACCACCAAATACCAGGATTTGGATAAAAAGAACTTCATTGACACTAGAACATCTTCGGAGTTGAATGCAGATACAAGTATCCAAAGGAGATGCACGAAAAGAAGCACAGATATTATATGTCTGAAAGGATGAAAACTGATCTTGTGCGCATTGAGAACTACAAAAATTATGGTGATGAGCAACAGCCCAATAGTGAGTGGTTCCGATGGCAGATTGGTAGCAAGAGACTCTGAAATTTCAAACTCAATAGATATAGGAAGCACGAACAGGAGAAGGATAAAGACTGACTTAAAATTGTTAATGCTTGCCAAGGTGATAATGAACAGAAAAGGAAGTACAAGCAACACATACTCTTCAGTATAAAAGGCATAGCACGAGCTAGCGATCGATAGCAAACCAAGGATGCTGAAAAGAGTAAGTTCCAGAGGCTTTAGCGATCTAGCCTTCATTCACCGCCTGCATTAATTTTTGATATTGGTCGATAACCAAAACACCAATGATCGCAGTGAAAAAAGTAATCAGCATAGTTGTTAAAACAACGAGAGATCTGATGGGCTTAGACTTTCTATCGGCGACATAGGCTTTTTCAAGAACATATATAGAAGGTACATTTTCCTTCGCGGAAATCTCATACTGTTCACTAAGTGTAGAAAGGGTATTCAGATCCTCTAGTGTATTTAGCTGTTTCTGTTTAACCACTTTAAATAACTCGACACCTTTCGAATCGTTTCCTCTAACTACAATATCCTCATTCACAATAGTCTCCTTAATATTATATTTCTGACTGAGAAACGCGACGCTATCTGTAAGGATCCGTACTTGTTCCTGTTTATCATCGAGCTTCGATTTGAAAAGCTTATTTAGTTTGATCTTATTTTCGATAACAGGTTGTTTATTGAATTCATCGATCTTGGAAACCAGTAGATTTACCATCTCGGCTGCCTTTACCGGATCTTCATCCAAAATGGTTATAGAGATCGCATCTCTTTCGGTTTTAATGGCTGAATAGTTTTTCTTGAATTTCTTTTTTGCCTTGTGTCTCCAGAATTTTTTGTCTTTATCGATTCGATAATGCTCTGCAAGTTCGAAGTGATTCACCATAAAATCGACTATGGGAGCAGAATTCGCCAACGAGAGAATTCTATTCGCATCATTCTTTGTACCAAAGTAATCTACTCGGCTCTCACTGGCTTGCGTAGCAAACAACGTCGATCTGTCGGTGATACCCTGATTTAATGGATAAAGCGAAGAAGTTGACTTATAATAAACGGGCAAGATCCAAAGAGCAACAGCTGCTGAAATGATTCCCGAAAGTAAAGTCAGACCAAGGATAAGGTTTTTCCATTTCAGGATGATCCTTACAGCTTCTATCAAAGTGAAATTGTTATTCATATTGCGAATTGATGAAGAGATGCAAATGTAGAAAATTTATTTCGCGTCAGTCACTTCAGCGTTATAAGCTCTGTATATTTCACCGGGATGAAAAATTTTAAGCGAAGCAGCACAACCGAACATGAATATCATCAGTAAACCGTAAACAAGCCACCATTGCAGTCCGGTCTTGATCAAAAGGTTACCTCCGATAACAATAAACGCAATAAGTAAAAGGACCTTCAGGATCGTGAGTGCAGGGACCGGAATATTCAAATACTTTTTTGCGGCAAAAATATGCCATATTGCCACGAGCCATTCTGTAGCTAAAGTTGCATAAGCAGCTCCAAGAGCACCGTATTTTTTGATCAGGATGATGTTCAACATAATGTTTATAACGACCCCCGTTGCTGCAATAGTATTCAAGGCCTTGAGATTACCATTTGCTGTAAGTAGTGATCCAAAAACGTACATGATCGAGACAGGCACAAAAGCTGCAATGACGATCCCAAAAACATCAGCCCAATATACATCGGCATCAGGATACAACAACTCCATGATCTGTACATTGAATAGCCATGAAGATGTCGACAGCGTAATTGAAATGGCAAGTACCAAACCGAAAGCCAGCCTGCTGATCTTTAAAACACTCTTCTTTTCTTTGATCATTCGGGAATACAGCGGCAACAGAATTGTTGCGAACAAAAAGGGGAGCATATTGGCGGCATCAAGTATCCTGTATGAAGCTGCATATATTCCTGCTTCTGTTCGTCCGGTATCCGGCAAAAAGCGTTCTATCATAACTGCATCGATCCGGCTGTAAACTGACATTAGAATGCCTAACAAGGCAAAAGGATAAGACTTGCTGATGATCTTCAGAATAAAATCTTTATCGATGGCATAAAATGAGATCTTCCCATAGAACAGATTGATAATCATTCCTGAAACTGCAGCGACAGCTAGACTAATTGTTTGGATGTAAACGAAAAGAAAGATATCGATGGTTCGGTCGAGAATGTTGAACCAGATCACGAGCCCACATAAAATGATCATGAGCAGTCGATCATAAATTGAAAACAATGCATCTGTTCTAAAATTCTGAAGAGCCGCAATATTCGAGCGGAAATACAAAATAAAAGACAGCAGTATCTGATTAACTGCCACCAGAAGGAGAAGTTTTTTGAGAATAATGCTGTAGTCTATGATATTGCTGATAAGGAAGATCACAAAAAGATAAAGCAGCGCCAATAGGATTTTCAGCTGAAGTACTCTCGAAAAATACTCTTCAAGTCTGGAAGGTGTTCTGGAAACAGCCCTGTTATTAAAGTTATTGATACCGAAGTCAAGAATGATATGAAAGAGAAAAGCAAGGTTGAAAACAGCGAAATAAACGCCATATTCTTCCGGACCCACAATATTCTGAACGGTTCGGTCGATGCCGAACAGCCAGAAGGGTTTCACAAGTAAATTTGCGAAAATCAGAAAGGCCAGGCTGGTGATGAATTTCCTTTGCATACGGTATTGAATGCCTAAAAATAAGTATTATTGTTTGCTCATAACCCTACTTAACAACATACATGCTTCCGCGCCGAATAGCAGTAAATACAAGATTTTTACTTAAAGATAAGATGGAAGGGATCGGGTGGTTCTCTTATGAGACTTTAAAGAGGATTTGCGCAACTCATCCTGATATCGAATTTCACTTTCTATTCGACAGATCATATCACGAAGAATTTATATTTTCTCCCAACATTGTTCCGCATGTTGTGATGCCTCAGGCCCGACATCCAATCCTGTGGAAATGGTGGTTCGAGATCTCTATTCCAACAGCATTAAAAAACATACAACCCGATATATTTTTCTCACCGGATGGATACCTTTCGCTAAAATCCAAGGTACCTACGGTGATGGTAATTCATGACCTGGCTTTTGAACACTATCCTGAATTCGTAAGTAAAACCGCAGCCCGCTTTTACAAGCAAAATGTGCCTAAATATGCTGAAAAAGCAAGGAGAATAGCGACAGTATCGGAGTTTTCAAAAAGGGATATCCATGAGAAATATGATGTCCCCCTGGACAAGATCGATGTTGTATACAACGGAGCGAGTCATGTATTCCGCCCATTTAATGATCATGAGAAAACGCTGGTTAAGCAAACACATACCAACGGAAAAGAATTCTTCCTCTATACCGGAGCGATTCATCCGCGAAAAAATATAAGACGACTACTTCTTTCATTTGATGCCTTTAAAGAACAAACTGGTTCAAATATGAAATTAGTGCTTGCAGGCAGACAGGCATGGATGTATGAAGATATCCTGGAAGCATATAAAGAGATGAACCACCGGGTTGACGTCATCATGAAAGGACATGTAGACCAGAGTTTACTTGCAGATCTGGTGGGATCAGCGACTGCACTTGTTTACGTTTCGCTATTCGAAGGTTTTGGCATACCCATTGTAGAGGCTATGCAGGCAGACACACCGGTGATTACGTCAGATACCTCTTCGATGACAGAAATTGGTGGAGATGCTGCTCTTCTTATCGATCCCTACTCTATTGATGAGATCGTAGCTGCGATGAAAAAGATAACGACAGACGAAACAACGCGGATGGAACTGACAGAAAAGATGAGGATCCAGAGACTAAAATTCAGTTGGAATCTCACATCAGAAAAACTTTGGAGCTGTATCTTGAAAGCCAGTGAAGACCTCGTTTTCTAAATATTACTCCGTTATCCGATTTCCTTCTTTATATTTATTTTTTTTTAGCCCAACGTACGCAAGGAATTTAAATGTCTACGATACATACCATATCTAACAAAGTGCTCTCAATAGATGATGCTATTAATGTTATCTATACCAAAGCGAAGCTGAAGTTATCCGATGAAAGTCTGCAGCAGATAAGGAAAAATCGTGCCTATCTCGAAGACAAATTGAAGGACGGGAAAGCATATTATGGTATTAATACAGGCTTTGGATCACTCTGTGACATCAGGATCCCGGAAGACGAACTCCAAAAACTTCAGCATAACCTCGTGGTATCGCATACATGCGGAATGGGAGAAGAGGTAGATGATGATGTCGTTCGACTTATGTTTTTGCTGAAGATCCAATCCCTATCTTACGGATATTCAGGTATAAGAGAAAAGACCATTCATCTGCTGATTGATCTGTTCAACAACGATGTGCTACCACCAGTTTATGAATTTGGCTCGTTGGGAGCATCTGGAGATCTCGCTCCGCTTGCCCACTTATCTTTACCATTGATCGGAATTGGCAAGGTGAAATACCAGGGAGAACTCATCGATGCAGATGTTGCATTGAGCAAGCTTGGACTGATCCCAATAAAGCTTGAATCGAAAGAAGGGCTCGCATTGCTGAATGGAACGCAGTTTATGACTGCCTTTGGATGTTTGCTGGTTCATCGAGCTCAAACTCTGCTTCGAAAGATATCTAAAGTAGCAGCTTTATCGATCGATGCCAGTTTTTCTCATATACAGCCTTTCGACCCTCTTATACATAAGATCCGGAAGCAAAAAGGGCAATCGGTTATCGCTTCGGAAATTTTCGAACTACTGCAAAACAGTGAGATCTCATCGATCGATCGTGATCATGTACAGGATCCGTATTCATTCAGATGTATACCACAAGTTCACGGTGCTGTTCACGATGTGATCCAACATGTAGAGAACGTGTTTACCGATGAGCTGAATTCGGTAACAGATAATCCTAATATATTTAGTGAAGAGGATAAAATATTATCCGGGGGCAACTTCCATGGGCAGCCGCTGGCAATGGCATTGGATTACCTTGCAATTGCAATTGCTGAGCTCGGCAGCATCTCCGAAAGACGAACTTACTTCCTACTATCCGGAAAACGGGGATTACCCAATTTCCTAGCAGCAAACCCAGGGACAAATTCCGGACTGATGATCCCGCAATATACAGCCGCATCCATTGCCAGCAGAAATAAACAACTCACGATGCCTGCTTCAACAGATACCATAGACTCTTCAAACGGACAAGAAGATCACGTAAGCATGGGAGCAAATGCAGCTACAAAATGCTGGCAACTGATAGAAAATACAGAGAAGATCATAGCAATAGAATTGCTGACCGCAGCACAAGCGATGGGATTCAGAAAACCGCTGAAGACTTCAGCAGTTTTGGAGAAGCTCTGTGAGAGTTTCAGAAAGGAAATTTCCTTTTCTGCTGAAGATCGATACTTGCACGAAGACCTGATGAAAGCGGAGGTATTTTTAAAAGAGAAGTTGACCTAGTGTGACTGGTTTTCGGTGAGCAACCTATAACTATATAAACATGATAAACTACATCGATGGATTCGCCCTTCCTATTCCAAAAAAACACCTGGAAGATTATAGAAAAGTAGCAGAAAAAGTGGCAGAGGTTTGGAAGGAACATGGTGCCCTCTCCTACTGTGAATATGTTGGGGACGATCTAACATTGGAAGGGACAAGATCCTTTATGGATTTTTTGGATGCCACATCAGAAGATGCCATCATATTTGGATGGGTCGAGTTCGAATCACGGGAATCTCGTGACATTGCAAATCAAAGAGTAGCCGCTGATCCACGAATGACAGAGTTACTAAGACCGATAACAGATCCCACTAAGAAAATTTTTGATGGAAGGCGGATGGCTTACGGTGGATTTAAACCACTGGTGTCATCATTTTTGAGATAGGAAAGAACCCGTTTTTAGAGCCCCGACGGGGCTCATGAACTATTTGTAAATAATCAATCAATATGAAATGCTTTATTTTACTTTTACTCTTTAGCTAACTACAAAAATGGCATCAAAAAAATTAAGTTTTCTCGACAGGAACCTAACGCTTTGGATATTTGTCGCCATGGCTATCGGTGTTGGGATCGGGTATTTTATTCCTACATTCCCCAACATTATAAATTCATTCAATAGAGGGACAACAAATATTCCTATTGCTATTGGTTTAATACTCATGATGTATCCACCATTGGCAAAGGTCAACTATTCGCTACTACCAAAAGTATTCAGAAACACCAAGATCCTTTCTGTTTCCCTTATCCTGAATTGGATAATTGGTCCGATATTAATGTTCTTTTTGGCTATAACATTCCTACGTGACTATCCTGAATATATGGTTGGGTTGATATTAATTGGTCTCGCACGATGTATTGCCATGGTTTTGGTATGGAACGACCTCGCCGAAGGTAGCAGCGAATACGGCGCCGGCCTCGTTGCATTAAATAGTATTTTTCAAGTTTTTGCATACAGTTTTTATGCCTGGATATTTATTACGATCCTCCCGCCCTACTTTGGTTTTGAGGGCGCTATTGTTGATATTTCGATCGGAACGATCGCAGAAAGTGTGGCAATTTATTTGGGTATTCCATTTATAATGGGAATCCTGAGCAGGCTGATCTTGGTGAAAATAAAGGGTGAGGAATGGTACTCGAAGATATTTATTCCAAAAATTTCACCTATAACCTTGATCGCCCTTTTGTTTACAATTGTGGTTATGTTCTCATTAAAAGGAGAATTAATAGTAGAAATTCCAATGGACGTTCTGATCATTGCAATTCCCCTGCTTATCTATTTTACTTTGATGTTTATCATTGGATTCTTCTTTACCAAAGCAATGGGTGCAGAGTATGATAAAACAGCTTCCGTTGCTTTTACCGCAGCAGGAAATAATTTCGAATTAGCAATTGCAGTGGCTATAGCTGTTTTCGGATTAAATTCGGGTCAGGCATTTGCAGGGGTGATCGGTCCACTGGTTGAAGTTCCTGCGTTGATCTTATTGGTTCGGGTTTCCTTCTGGTTAAAGAAAAAATATTACGGAGAAGCTATCGCCTAATGTCAGGATACTACAATTAAAAATTGTATGGTCTAAAGATTAAAATTGAAGCCAAAAGAAGTCATAGAAAAGTGGGTCAAACTCTTTAACGAAGGGAACTCAGAACAGATCGCAGATTTGTATCACCCTGATGCAATCAACCATCAGGTAGCAAATGAACCAATAGAAGGGAAAAACGCGATTCAGAAAATGTTTGCCTCAGAGTTCAACTCCGCTGATATGACTTGTATTCCGGAAAATATTTTTGAAGATGGTGAATGGGCAATTTTAGAATGGAAAGACCCTTTGGGATTAAGAGGTTGCGGATTTTTTCATGTTACTGATGGGAAAATTAAGTTCCAAAGAGGGTATTGGGATAAACTCTCATTTTTGCGATCGCACAATCTTCCACTCCCTACAGAATAAAGTGAACTAACACTACCTTTAAGCACTTTTAATAAATGAATGGATAGCATAACACAAGCAGCTCTGGGAGGAGCAATTGGAGAAGCCATGCTGGGTAAAAAAGTCGGGAACAAAGGTGCTGTGATCGGAGCTATTGCTGCAACTATTCCCGACCTTGACGTGGTGCTTTATCTATTTATTGATCCGCTCAACATGCTAAGCATCCACAGGGGTTTCAGTCATTCGATCGTATTTAGTGTCTTGGCCGCAGTCCTCACCTTTCTGATCCTGAGAAAAATGAAATGGTTTCACGGAGTTAGTAGCCCCTTGCTGTTCCTGTTCTCATTCCTCTGTCTCTTTACACACATTCTGTTAGATACTTTTACTGCATATGGAACACAATTACTATTACCATTCAGCAATATACGTTTAGGCCTTGATAGTATAAATGTTGTTGACCCTGTTTATACTGTACCACTAATTATAGGCTTGCTCCTAAGTTTATGGATCTTCAGACATAAGCCAAACAGATCTCAATTTAACAAGTGGGGCATGATCATAAGCACCACTTACTTAATGTTTACGCTTGTAAACAAAGAAAGAGTTACTACATATTTTACGGATGCTTTTTCGAATGAAGAAATTGAATACAGCTCATTATTAACTATGCCCGTTGGAATAGCAAACTTAAACTGGTACGGCGTAGCAAAGACCGAAGACAGTCTTTATATGAAGCAATATCATACATTAGGAGATGGCGACTTTTCTACTGTATCTTTTCCCATTCATGATGAATATTTGGAAACGATCGATAATAGTTTGGCAGAACAGATGCGATGGTTCGCTAAAGGTTTTTACACCGTTGAAAAAATAGACAACGGGGTTAGGGTATATAATCTTCAGGTTGACATGCGGGGAATTGTCGATCTTGGAGGTAAGAAAGCGCCTACAGTAGGTTACTTCGAGATAACAGAAGTAGATGGGGTTGCTCGTTTCTCATCCGGGTCTTTAGAATAGTGAAGTACTTTTGCATATCTGAACAAATGATACATTGAGGAGAAAACTACTAAATAATGATCAGCAAACAATTTGGAGGAAAGATAAACAGCAAATGGAAAGACAAGTACAATAAATCGCCAAACTGGGTCGATGGTTCCTTTCAAAACTTGATGACCACACAAACGGCAGTAAACTGGTGGAAAATTCCTTCCATATTGCTAAAGCAGATTAAAGGCCATGAGCATGGAAATCCCAGATCTCCATTACCCATCATTAAACTGAACAAAGAACAATTCCAAGAACCATCTGCTTCTCTGAAGTTTGTTTGGTACGGTCATTCTGTTCTGTTGATCAGGCTAAACAATAGGAATATTCTTATCGATCCAATGCTGGGTGATGATACTTCGCCGATCGCACCAACAAAAACAAAACGCTTTTCAGACAATACATTAGAAATTATCGATGATCTGCCTGAAATTGATTTAATGCTGATCACCCACGACCATTACGATCATTTAGATTACGCAAGCATTTCTAAACTTCGATCAAAAGTCAGGAATACATTTGCAGCATTAGGGGTTAAACGGCATCTTGTTAGTTGGGGCTATGATGAAAATAAAATTGAAGAGTTTGACTGGTGGGATAGCAAATCTTTTGCTGATATCCAGATAACATTCACACCAACCAGACATTTTTCTGGCAGAGGTATCTTTTCGTTATCAAAATGTTTGTGGGGAGGTTGGGCTTTGAAGACTTCAACAGAAAGCATCTGGTTTAGCGGAGATAGTGGCTATGCTGACCATTTTCAAGAAATAGGTGAGCGCTTAGGTCCTTTCGATATTGGCTTTATGGAATGCGGGCAATATGGTGCCGAGTGGCCTCAAATACATATGTTCCCAAGAGAAAGTGTGCAGGCCGCATTGGACGCGAAAGTAAAAGTGGCAATGCCGGTGCATTGGGCGGGATTTAAGCTTAGCTATCAGCATGGTTGGTTTGAACCGGTAGAAGAGTTTGTTGAATATGCGAAGCAAATAACCCTACCCTATATAACACCACCTTTGGGTGAGATATTTCAAGATAAATTCCTCTCTACAGATTGGTGGCAGCAATATAAATAATCATTGATCTATTGTCAATATGATTATTAAATGCAGCCCATAGTGATAAAGTAAGTACATTGTTAAAAATCAGAAGAAAAATAATAACTTGCACTAGGCAGGTTTCAAAAGATCCCAATTAGTAAAATCTAAACCTTAAATCATGAAATTCAAAACGATACTAGCCTTGGTGTTTGCTTTGGTAATTGTCATTTTTTCGCTTCAAAATTCAGAAGTTACTCCGGTAAAATTCCTCGTTTGGAATCTTTCCATGTCGAGGGTACTTATAATACTTGGAAGTTTCTCAATTGGATTGTTGGTAGGAATTTTAGTATCCATGAAAAAAAGAATACTGCCTTAATATCTTCTTCTCAAACAAAAAACACTAAATGAAAATCACTCCGGAACATAACGAACGAATGGCGAAAATGACCTTCGCTTCCGTATATCCTCACTATGTCACAAAAGTCGAGAAGAAAGGAAGAACAGTAGAAGAGTTACAACAAGTAATAGCATGGCTCACCGGTTTCGATAAAGCTGAAATGCAAAAACGAATTGATGAGAAAGATACTTTTGAGACATTCTTTAAAAAAGCAAAATTAAACCCAAATGCAAAACTGATCACCGGTGTAATATGCGGTTACCGAATCGAGGAGATCGATAATTCTATAACAAGAAAAGTAAGATATCTCGACAAACTAGTAGATGAACTGGCAAAAGGACGCAAAATGGAAAAAATTCTGAGAAAAGATAACTCAAAAGTAAAGTAGTTTCGAAACAACCAAGGAACCACCCATGCTCAAATTCTTCAATGAGATAATACTGAGAATATGTTCTTCCTCGCCAATTGTTCCGACAGACCTAAAACCTCTTTGGTCTGAATATTCAAAGACTTATTGAACTTGACCTTATCCGGGTATACTTCTCATTTTATTCTGCCTTACGAATCACTTGAAAAGTAATTAGGTTTGCACCAATGATTTTAAAATTGATAAGAAATGTTTCAGGCAGATTAAAGACATCCTTTTTTGATCTGTTACCCATTATTGTGGTGGTATCGTTCTTCCAAATAGTGGTATTGCAGCAACCATTCCCCAACTTTTTTGATGTAAGTGTCGGACTGGTGTTTGTTATTTTAGGTCTTATGCTTTTCATACAAGGGCTTGAGATAGGTCTTTTTCCAATTGGAGAGAACTTATCCTATGCATTGGTCAAAAAAGGAAGTTTGTTTTGGCTTTTGTCATTTGCTTTTCTTCTGGGATTTTCAACGACCATTGCCGAACCTGCCTTAATTGCTGTTGCAAAAGAAGCTGGTGAAGTAGCAGTGAGGGCAGAATTAATAAAACCTGGAACTGAATCCAGCTACACGTTTGGCTTACGCTTATCTGTTGCAATTTCTGTTGGATTGGCCATCTTCATCGGCATTTGGAGAATCATCAAAGGCTGGCCTATATATTATTTAATAATCGGGGGGTATATCATGGTCATTGTTATGACTCTGTTTGCACCTGAAGAGATCATTGGGATTGCATATGACGCAGGTGGGATTACAACGTCAACAATAACAGTACCCTTGGTTACTGCCCTGGGAGTTGGACTGGCAACTGTAATAGGAGGAAGAAGTCCGCTGATTGACGGTTTTGGTTTAATTGCATTTGCATCGCTTTTGCCCATGATATTTGTGATGGGTTATGGTATGATAATATTTTAAATTTACAAGGATGCTAAAAGAACTGGGAATAACATTTTTATACACTGTGAGAGATGTAACACCTATCATACTGTTAATTGCCATTTTCCAGATTCTTATTATAAAAAGAACGATTCCAAATCTAAAAAGAATAGTTTTCGGAGTTGTGCTGGTTATTGTGGGATTGACCTTTTTCCTTATGGGATTAGAACAGGCATTATTTCCAGTAGGAGAGTTAATGGCTAAGCAACTATCAGCTCCTGAGTTTGTAAGTAAACATTATTCAGGTTCTTTATCAGACTGGAAAGCCTATTATTGGGTTTATATTTTTGCAGCATTAATTGGGTTTTCGACCACCATTGCAGAGCCTGCCCTATATGCCGTTGCGGTAAAGGCCAATGAAGTCTCAGGTGGTACAATTGGTATTTTAAATCTTCGAATTGTGGTGGCAATTGGTGTGGGCCTGTCATTGGTTGTTGGTACTTATCGCATTGTGGTTGGTGATTCATTAGCAACTTATATCATGGTAGGATATATAATTGTAGTCATTCAAACCATATTTGTAAAAAAAGACCTTGTGGCTTTGGCTTATGATTCAGGGGGAGTTACTACCTCTACAGTCACAGTGCCAATTGTGGCAGCATTAGGGTTGGGACTGGCATCAGTTATTCCAGGTCGAAATCCTGCATTGGATGGGTTTGGCTTGATTGCTTTTGCAAGCGTTTTTCCGATGATCACAGTCCTAGGTTATGCACAAATAAATGATTTAGTAATCTATTTTAGGAAATTGAAAAAAAATTAACATTATGAGATTTGAATTATTAGTAGGGTTTATAAACCCAGACATCACCGAAAAAGTTATCATAACGGCTAAAGAATCAGGAGCAACAGGCGATGTGATTATTCAAGGCAGGGGCAGTGGCATTGAACAATCTAGTTTCTTAGGCTTGGCTATACTAGACAAAGTAGATATCGTTCTTTTTATTGTCGAAGAGCACCACACAAGCAAGATCATAGAATCTGTTGCAGAAAAATGCAAAATTGAAGAATCCGGTAACGGAGTGATGATTGTACTGGATATAGCAAAAGTGGTAGGCTTATCTTCTCAAATCAAGCGAATAAGAGAGAATCTCAAAACTGAACCATTATAAAATATTATACTATGAATACTTTCAAGAAAGCAAAAGAGATCGCTTCCAATAAACTTTACTTTATTGATGGCCTGGCAAGCATAAGGCATGCTGTGCAATTGATGAAAGAGAAAGATGTTCAGGCACTTATCATTCAAAAAAGAAATAGCGCTGATGCCAACGGAATTATTACAGTTTATGATATTATCAAAGGCGTCATTATTCCGAACAAATCTCTTGAAGAAGTAAGTGTGTATGAAATTATGACCAAACCAGTGTTTTCAATCTCCGCACATCTAAATGTAAAGTATGTACCACGATTAATGTACAACTATAATGTTAGAATTGCCCCTGTTGAAGAAAACGGTGAGTATATTGGGATTATCGATTTCACTCAATTTTTATTTACGGAAATTTGACCAGTAGCAGAAGGATAAAAATGAAGACCACAGAGATGAAGAAAAGGAAGAAGACCTAAGCTGAGTTCAGGAATTGGCAAAAGAAATAATCAGGAATAACTGTAAAGCTTTTTTTTCTCAACAGCTCATAAATTTGTTTATAGAAAACGGTGTCCCAAGGTGTTAATTTTTATCTGAAAAATAACGGAGAGATCGATTCTGAAAAATCAGAAATAGAATTAGGAGTTACAAGGATATTTCTTGAAAAAACAACATAAAACGCTCCGGAGCTTAATGGCAGTTCGACCAATGATCAAGTTCAAAAACACACTCACCCTTTTAAGCGATCGATCACCTTACTTACCGCCAACTCTTCCTGGTCTCCGGTACTCATATCCTTCAATGCAATAACATCTAGCTTTAACTCTTCCTCACCAATTATTCCGACATACTTAAAACCTCTTTGGTCTGAATATTTCATAGACTTTTTGAACTTGACTTTATCCGGGTAAACTTCGCATTTTATTCCAGCCTTACGAATGGTATCTGCATAGTCCAAAGACTTCAGTATACATTGATCATCGAAACCTACCAATAAAATATCTGCATTATCATCTACAGTTTCAGGGAATCGATCGAGCTCGGTCATCACATCGTAAATGCGATCGAGGCCAAAGGAGATCCCAACTCCGGAAACACCATCCAAACCAAACAAAGAGGTTAAATCGTCATAGCGACCTCCACTTCCAAGGCTTCCAAATTCTGTTTCCATTGACTTGATCTCGAATATGCATCCGGTATAATAGTCGAGCCCACGTGCAAGTAGCAATTTTAGTTTGACTTTATCAGATGCTGCTGCCGACATCAACTCACGTACTTCCTGCACTCCTTTCTGCCCAACCTGGATATTGGCAAAGTTGAACCACTCCTCAATTATATCCAGTGCTTTGTTTCCTTCGAGCGTGCCGCTGGCAACATCTTTCGAGAACATCTCTATCATTTGCGTTGGAAAGTCATTACGCTCTAATTCTTCGCAAACTCCTTTAATACCGACCTTGTCGAGCTTATCCAGAATGATCGTCAGCTCAGTAAACCTTCCTCCCACTTCATAATGTATAGCTAAACCCTCCAGGATCTTCCGGTTGTTTATTTGTATCTCCACATCCAGTGACAGATCGCGAAATATCGAATCAAACAGACGAAGCAGTTCGATCTCATTCACGAGACTATCACTCCCGATTATATCTGCATCACATTGATAGAACTCACGGTATCTCCCCTTCTGCGGTCTGTCTGCACGCCAAACTGGTTGAATTTGGTATCTTTTAAATGGAAAGTGGATATCGTTGCGGTTCATGACGACGAATCTCGCTAATGGCACGGTTAGATCATAATGCAGACCCTTTTCTGTAATAGACCGACCAAAACGTGCTGAATCTTCATCTTCCAGAGATCCCCGATCAGCTTTCAATAAGAAGTCGCCTGAGTTTAAAACTTTAAACAGAAGTTGATCACCCTCGTTCCCATACTTACCTGTGAGGGTTGTCAGATTCTCCATCGCAGGAGTTTCTATCTGTTGAAAACCATTAAGTTCGAATGCACCCTCGATGACAGAAACAATATGATTACGCTTTGCCATAACCAGCGGGTTAAAATCGCGGGTTCCCTTTGGAAGTGTTGGTTTTATTGATCTCATACTGAAGCTAAACCTGCATATTTAAGAATAATAGCATCACATGCATTCTCCAGAAGTTCAAAAACACTGTGAAATCCATTATCATCCCAATAGGGATCCGGGACATGTTTGTTCTCTCCTGGATGCGTTTCGTCAAGGATCAATTTGATCTTTTGCCTCTCCTCATCAGTTTCAGCGTGTTTACTTACCTCTTTATGATTGGAATGGTCCATAACAAAAATGTGATCGAACTCATCAATATCAACAGAACGAAATGGTCTGGCTTTTTGAGTTGAGATATCGATACCATTCTTCTTGGCGACCTCTTGTGAACGAATATCAGGGGGATCACCTGCATGCCAGCCAGAAGTCCCTGCCGACTCCACATGCCAATCCAAGCCGTGCTTGCTGATCTTATGTCTCAGAATACCTTCGGCTAATGGTGACCGACAGATGTTACCGAGACAAACCATCAAAATCTTCACTTGGTTACTGTTATTTTCCATTTGCGTGACGCAAAGTTACTCAATATTTAGTCGATTTATTCATTGGTCTATTAGTTGATTAGTTGACTTGTGGTTTAGTTCTCGATCTTTAAAATTTGACGCTTGAAAAACAGAAACTTGTGTCATCAAAGCGTCAAACGATGATGAGTTAAACATTCTTGCAAGATATTGGTTAACTTTGCAAACCAATTAATCAAATAAAACTGATATCTATATGAGATTACTATTACTTCTTGCTGGAGCGTTGATCACCTTATGTTTTCAGACACAAAATTCTTTTGCCCAGTGTAGTGCCGGAGAAGTTTCTGTCACTATCGATGTTCGTACCGATGGTTTCGGATATGAAGCTTATTGGCAACTTCTTCCCGGTACAAATAATTGTGGCTCAGGTACCATCTTTGCCGGTGGAAATAATGTTGTTGGGTGCAATGGAGGCGGTGCTCAAAATCAACCTTCGGGAGGCTATGGAAATGATATGACAATTACCGAAGGACCTTTTTGTCTCGTGGATGGTAATGACTATAAGATCTTTCATACTGATGACTGGGGAGATGGTGGTACATCCTTTGATGTCTACGTGAACTCCTATAAAATGAACTCTTTTACAGCGACAGGTGCTATAGAATCATGGACGTTTAAAGCACAGGAACCAGAAGATTATGATGGTTCTGCGATTCATATTCACACACCAACTTATGTCGTACAAGGACAAAATGCAGTTACCGGAGAAGTTAAAAATGTTGGTAAGCAAAACTGGTCCTCCATTGAAATTCTCTATTCAATAGATAATGGGACAGCTGTTTCAGAAACCTTCACAGGTATCAATATAGCGAATGATGAATCCTTCGAATTTGAATTCACATCAAATTGGGATGTTTCTGCTTCAGGAAATTATCTCCTGAAATTCTGGATCGGAGATATCAATGGTAATGCAGACCAAAATTCAGCAAATGACGAACTCAGCAAGTTTATCACAGTCAATAACCCGATCCCGAATATTATAGATCAGTACTTTTCAAACAATTACGTTTTCGAAGAGATAGCGACTTCAACAAATCAGGTGTCTATCCCCAGAGATCTCGACTTTCATCCAAACTATGCGCTCAAACAACTTTGGATCATCAACAAAGGGACCGAAGCAAGTGGTGGAAGCACCGTAATCATAGACAATGCAGGAGAGACCAACCAATTTTCTCAATATGTTCAGGATGGAAATGCATGGCATTTCATGTCTCTACCAACCGCGATCGATTTCAGCGATAATGGAAATTTTGCTACAACACCTGGAGTGCAGGATGCAAATCACTCTGGTGGAACATTTACCGGACCTTCCCTGTGGCCCAGCGATCTCAGTATCTATGGTATTGTTGGAAATCCACCTTCCGCAAGCTTTAATGGAAGTCATTTAGATATGCTCCACGGAAGTCCTTATTCAATGGGAATTGCACACGAGAAAGACAATGTATTCTGGGTTTTCGATTCGCATAACCAGGAGATCGTACGTTATGACTTCAAAGAAGATCACGGACCAGGTAAGGATTATCACGCCGATGCTCATGTTAGAAGATACTCTGAAGTGGTCGTCAAGCGTAATGGTACCCACATACCAAACCATATGGTTCTCGATAAAAGTAGTTGGTGGTTATATATCGTTGAAAATCTAAATAGCAGAGTTTTAAGACTTGACATTAACAGCGGAAGCAAATTTCAGGATCTTG
>JABDMM010000015.1 GCA_013001465.1 Chitinophagales bacterium
CCATTAAAGCGATCTGAAGAGCATCGGTACCATTAGCACAACCGATCACATGCTTCGCTCCAAGGTACGACGCCAATTCTGACTCAAACTGCTTTACTTCCGGGCCTTTTATATACGCTGAAGAACGCACTACATCGAGGATCTTTTGATCTATCTCTTCCTTTATTTTTTCATACTGACCGATAAGGTCGACCATATGTACTTTCATCGTTTCTGTTGGTGGGTTCATGAATTTATCTTTGCTTTGATTTCAGATAATCGAACGTGAAATAAATAAATTATTGTGATCAATTTTTGCGCTGCAAATATACATCATAAATACTTCTATGAGCGGTGATGGATTTTCGAAAAGCTGTACATTTGTCAACATGAATCAAGTAAAAAACTGGACGATCCTGTGCATCGTTATTTTGCTATCACTTCCAAGCTATTCGCAGAATGACGATCTCATCAACACACATTTATTCATGCCATCATATTCCTTTGAGATACCGCTTGGAAAACTATCTGAGCGCTTTGGAGGGAATTCGACATTAGGTATGGCTTATAAATTCAAGTACGGACAAAATTGGGTGATCGGTGGGGATGTGAATTTCATGTTTAGCGGTAATGTTAAAGAAGAAGGCATGTATGATGCCATTACAACAACCTCAGGATTATTTATTGACGTCAATGGTTTGGTCAATGAATTCAGTCTTTCGGAAAGAGGAGTTCATGGATCTTTAAGTATTGGTAAGATCGTTTGGTCTCCGGATAACAGTGCAAATTCCGGATTGTTGATCGGAGGAGGGATAGGATATCTTCAGCATAAAATATCAATAAATCTTAGCGGAGATGATTTCCCCCAGATCAATGAAGACCTGAGAAAAGGATACGACCGATTTACATCCGGTGTGACACTAAACCAATCCATTGGCTACCTGTATTTGAAGCCTGAAAAGTTCATTAACTTTTATATCGGACTTGAAGTGCTTGAAGGCATCACAAAGTTGAGAAGGCCTTGGGTACTCGATCTCAATACAGCGGATAAATCAACCCGTTTCGATATGCTAATCGGTTTAAAGACAGCCTGGATCATTCCGGTATTTAAAGGTAGAGTGAACGACGAAGATGAATTTTTTTACGATTAAAAAACAAGACCTATCAGTTTAGCTATTTACAACCTCTTTATCAGGATCTATTACCTCTCCGTATCTGTGTTATCGATCCTGGGACACAGCAAAGCTCGCAAGTGGCTTAAGGGTCGGGAAGAAACAATGCAGTTTCTATCGAGCGGTCCCATCAAAGACGAAATGATCTGGTTTCATTGTGCTTCTCTTGGGGAGTTTGAACAAGGCAGGCCGGTACTTGAAAAACTGAAAGAAGAATACCCACAATATAAGATCCTCCTCACCTTCTTCTCTCCTTCCGGATATGAAGTGAGGAAAGACTATAGCGGCGCTGATCATGTGCTCTACCTTCCAAACGACACAGCTGCATATGCTAAAATATTTCATGATCACTTCAATATCAAACTTGGCATTTTTGTGAAATATGACCTGTGGTATCATATACTGAAGGAAGCAAAGACACGAGGGGTTGAGCTTTTACTTATCTCTGCCCTATTCCGCAAAGACCATATTTATTTTAGTTGGTTTGGAGGATTGCATCGTGAGATGTTGAGATGTTTTAAAGAAATTTTCGTGCAGAATCGAAAGTCACTAGACCTGCTGCACATTCACGAGTTTAAAAATTCCCGTATTGCATTTGATACAAGGTTTGACAGAGTATTGCAAATTGCATACAACAGGAAAGCAGATGAGAAAACAGAAGTCTTTAAATCAAACTACAAATGTATTGTGGCAGGAAGTACCTGGCCTGAAGATGAAAATATCCTGATACCATGGATACTCGATCATCCGGAATGGAGGTTGGTATTAGCGCCACATGAGATGGATGAATCGCATCTCAAAAGCATCGAGAAGAAATGCAAAGGAGCATCGATACGGCATTCAGAAGGAGTCTTCGATCTGAAGCATAGAGTGATGATCATAGATAACTTTGGGATGTTGTCATCGCTGTATTACTATTCAGACGTGGCCTATGTAGGAGGTGGATTTGGAGTTTCTGTACATAATATATTGGAAGCTGCTGTGTTTGAGAGTCCGGTTATATTCGGACCTCACCATGAGAAATCGATAGAAGCAAGTGAGCTGATCAAGCTGAGAGGAGGTTTTGAAATCAGAGAAGCGAAAGAATTTAGAGCATTGATGGAAAGATTTGAAGAAGAAGCGGAGCGGAAAAAATACGGAGTCATTGCAGAAGACTATGTTATAGAGCGAAAAGGAGGAAGTGAAGTCATTTTAAGATATATTAGAGAAGAGTTGATTCGTTGATTAGTTGATTCGTTGATTGGTTGATTGGTTGATTCGTTGATTGGTTGATTAGTTGAAAATTGAGGCACTTGAATTGAAAACTTGAATCAAAGGTTGTCTGAAGGCACGCATTTCTTATTGACAGGATTTATATAGGTCCCGAGAGATTTTATAACGACAATACCTTCAGGAATACCGATAATAGTAAACAATAGACCCACCGACTGGACAGCAGCAATTATTGCCAATATTATCCCCAGGGGTAGATACAGGATCAGGATCAGGGTTGAGTAGGCTTTCCAAAAAGGATTTTGCTTTTCACCCAAAGAATCCCGACTCACCATTTTATTCCCATACGGCCAAAAGAGGAATTTCCCGTATTCCATAAGTCCTAGTCCAATAGGAGCGGCAATTATGGTTATAGTAAGCAATAAACCCAGCAGCCAAGCAAGACCGGCAGATACAAATCCTAAAAAGGGCGGAATATGCCATAAAATATTGAGCAGTGTTTTCATAAGACCGAAAGTTAAACAATCTATAATTTTCTACTTAGTTTTGATGCACTGTTTATTTAGGGCGATTAGCTCAGTTGGTTTAGAGTGCTTGCTCGACACGCAAGAGGTCACTGGTTCGAATCCAGTATCGCCCACAGATCAAAACAAGGCCACCCGCCAGGGTGGTTTTTTTATGGCGGTGTATGAGATGAACTTGTTCAATCGAATACAAAGCGATTAAAAAACCCGAAGGGATTTGTTTTGATCTGATTCCCACCCCCAAAGGATGCCCGAAGGGAATCCAGTATCGCCCACAAAAAAGGTGAACCACCCGATAGGGTGGTTTTTTTGTGTAAGGAGTTTGAGTCAAACTTGTTTGAACGAAAACGTTACAATTTAGCGAAATTCGGAACTCGCTTACTCGTTTCGGCTTAGTCCAGCTTTTCTACGATAAACTCATCCGCCACCTTAAAGATCTTATCTCGCCTTTCATCAGACATTCTGTTAAATGTAT
>JABDMM010000018.1 GCA_013001465.1 Chitinophagales bacterium
CATAGCTGTAATAAAATGGTTTTTCACCAAAACGGTCCCTGGCACAGAAAAGTGTCTTTGCTTCTTCATCCCAAATCGCGAATGCGAACATACCGTCGAATTCCTGAAGGCAATCCTCACCCCAGAATTGGTATGCAGCAAGTAACACTTCAGTATCGGAGTCGCTTTGGAATTTAAAACCTTTTGAGCTAAGAAATTCTCTGATCTCTTTGTAGTTATATATTTCACCGTTGTATGTGATCCAATATCTCTTTTGAAAAGACATAGGCTGATGTCCTTCCGGACTCAGATCGATGACCGCTAATCTCCTGTGTGCAAGTCCAACCATACCATCTTCAGAAAAATATAACCCTGCATTATCTGGTCCACGGTGTCTTAGTTTTTCAGACATAGTTTGGATTATAGCCTTCTCAACAGGACTTCCGTTTAAACTCAATATGCCGCTAATCCCACACATGCTATTCTATAAATGAAAGATAATTCTTAGTATTTGCTTCAAAAGAGTATTTATCTTGAATGGACTTTCTGGCTTTCGCTCCAATTTCGCTAAACCTGTCTTTCTTACTTATCACCTTCTGGAATACTGATTCCCAATCTTCATCATCTGCTACGAGATATCCGTTTCTATCATCTTCGATAATCTCATTATTGACAGTAACACCACTAGCTATACTCACAATACCAAGACCCATGTACTGAATAAGTTTAAAGCCACACTTACCTTTATCTTCATCCGTATTGTTCAATGGCATCAATCCAATATCTATCTGTTTCAGCTGATCGATCTGAGTATCTATTGACCAAGGCAGGTTTTCAATTTCGAAATTCGCATCCGCAGAATAAGCTTTGCCACTGATCACTTTCAGGTTGATAGGATGGCTTTTTGAAAGCTTGTTTAAACTGGGGATAAGCTTATCTAACAGTTTCAAATTATAATTACCTCCGATCCAACCAAAGCTGATCATACCATTTGGGTTGTATTCTTTCTTGTCTGATTTGTGATAATCAACACAAGTTGGAATTACCAATACTGAGTTATCACTTAACTTAGGATTGAGCTCCAGAAGATACTGTTTTAGATAATTACTACCTACTATGAACCGTTGATATAATTTGAGAGATTTCGTAAACTTCTCCCCGGACTCCAGCATGAACTTTCCAAACAAGTTAACTTCCCTCTTTTCGTTTTTCGCATAAGCGATATCATCATCAAAATCCAGTATCACAAATGGATGAATACTTACAAGTAATTTTTCGAGAAACAAATTTCCATAATCGTTGAAAATGCATAACTCTCTTCTGACGATCACTGTTTTATATTTCCGAGCTTGCAGGATCTGAAAAAATCGCAATACAAAAGACTTTATATACAAAAGTGGATGGTTTCTTTCAGTGAGCTTTTCAAATTCCTCCTTGTTAAAGACCGCTTTTATATCGACCTCGCAACCCTGACTTCGGATAATCTCTGCCCATTTATTAACTCTGTATTGATAACCCGCATTTTCAGCAAAGAAAGCCGCCAGGTATAAAACGCTGTTACTTTGAGGTCTGGAATTCGAAATTCTACACACTTTAAAGATACCTGTAAGTATACTGCCAGGAATGTAAACCGACCAGAAAACCAGAAGAAGAAATATGTGATTGAAAAAATTTAACACCTAAGCTTCTTTTCTGCCAATAATCGTAAACCTCCAACCGGGATAGAAATTCGAAACGGATTTTATCAATGACACTTTCCAGTTCTGTCCTAGTTTCTTCATTGGAATGTTTGAACTGAGTGTCTCGGTAGAAACTTGCTTTCCTTTAGATACCTGTTTATTACCAGACCTCTTCGCGTTGTAATCGAGCATAAATTGCGGATGATATTTATCCAGGTGAATGATATTGTAATTACATTTTTCAAACTCTCTTTTGAGGATCGCTGGTGTAAAATGATTTAAGTGTCTTGGCAAGTCGTACTGCAATCGTTTACGTTCTTTATTGCGTTTAATATCGTGCGCTTTAAAATTTGGAACCTCGACAAGAAGGATTCCTCCTGTGTTGAGCATTTCATAAGCTGTCTGAAGAACCAATTTGGGATCTGGCACGTGTTCCAGTGTCTGGTACATTGTGATCACATCAAATTTTTGGTCTGAAGGAAAATCCTCGATGGTACCATGGTGCATGTTTAGATTAAAATTCTCTTCAGCAAACCTTACCGCATCCTCTGAAATTTCGATACCCTGAGCATTCCAGCCTCTGGCTTTCATTGTTCTAAGGAAGTAACCTCTGGCAGCACCGATATCCAGCAAACTTCCTCTTTTATCAAACCAATTCTCAATGTCAGCGATCCTTGGATCTGCCATATCGATCGGTGGAAGTTTTTTTGATCCGTCTGCTTCATAAAATTTAGAAGCGTGCCTTTCATCGGCGAAGTAATCTTCCATATAAAAGAGGTGTAACTTTTCTTTGGGTGGCCTGGGATTCGTATAACAGAACCCGCATTCACACTGTACGATCTTCCAATCGTCTAAAGTATCGATGACTTTGTTGTTTTCAGAATCACAAAAAGAGCACTCTACTTCAACTCTTTCAGGAAAGATCAGAGATTTGAATTTCGGTTGTGTCTCCATGAATTAAGATAATTGAAGCTTGTCAAAATTACGCAAACAAGCATGATGATGACCTTATAAGCTGGTGATGAAATATCCACAAATTCTAAACCGACTATCGCTAGAATAAGCAGCAGAAAGATGATACCATTTTTAAAGTATCTAAATGGGATCTGATATTCCCGTTGTGCAAAGAAGTGCTGAATTGCGATCCAAACAACCGCTCCACACAAACTACCGATAGCGATACCTTCTATACCTATCTTTTTTACGAGAATTATACTAATAAAGATGTTGCAGGCTATGCTGATGATCGCAGAATACGTTAGAAATCGTGTTTTTTTGCTGATCTGAATACCTATGGTGAACACATTGGTAAGTCCCATGACAAAGAAATATATCAGCATTATCGAGATCAAATGGTAAGCTGATTCATAAGTTGGAGCAAAAAACGCAATAAACTCCTGACGAAACAGAGCGATAAAAAAGATTAGTAATCCACCAAATTTTAAGTAATTATCAAACATCTTCGAAAAAAGCTGCCGTGCATTTGCTTCATCTTTAATTCTAAAGACGTATGGCATCCATGCCATACTGAACGCCGCAATGATAAAATTTAGTAAACCTGAGATCTTCAAACCTATCGCATAGATCCCATTTAGATCCAGATTAAGCAAGTTGGTAATTAAATAACGGTCGATCAGATTTGTGGAATGGAAAAAGAAAAACACGGAAAGGAAATGAGAAGAGTATGCGATAATTTCGATCGTTTTCCTAAGATCGTAGCTTAAAGTGATCTCACCAGCATTGAAATAAAGTCCGATCAAACAAGACACAACAAGAGCGAACACACTTGCTTGAAAGAAACCAATAATTCCGCTGTTATAAAAGTAAACGAGGGCAAACCCAAGTAGAGAAAGCAATATAAAATTGGTGATCGAAACGATCAGAAATTTTTTCTTAAGCATTTTAATCCGAAGCAGTTCTAAATTGAAAGAGTGCACAACACTTAAAGCAACGATGATAACAGCATACTGATATATCCCTGAGAAGGACTTGTCACCAACGATACTTTCTATGAAAAAGGACTTCCCTATAATGGCGATGATTATGAACAAAGCTGAAATACCCAAAAGTGTAAAGAGTATTGAGGAGATCAGTTTTTTTCGCTCACGCACTTGCTTCTCCACATCCGGGTAAAAACGCAGCAAGCCATTCATCAAACCTAAAGGAATGATAGCAAGGAACATTGCGATCCATATATTATAAATATCCATCACACCATAATCGGCCTTGGAGAGAATTCGAGTATAAATTGGTGTGAGGAATAAAGCAGCAAGTAATGAAAGATATCTGCTTATACCATAAATAAATGTATCCTTTAGAACAACATTAGCCAGATTCTGCATCTTGGACTGACCTTGGGGTAAATGGCTTTTTCCAGCCGGATAGATCTCTGCTTGTAATTTGAGTGAGTCTTTCATTGTGAGGTGAGAAATGCTTTGTCAACATTTCCTCTGTGTCACTATCTATAGACGGTCTCTGAAAGAATTTGTTTCTAAAAGAACGGTATAATTGAGATTTCAACTCGGGATTCAATAATTTCAGAGGAGATACTGCAGCGATTTTTCGAATCCAATCAGGAAGTTCCTTTGCTTTATGCTTATTGATTTTTAAATTTTTATCGACCCAATGGTGTTCGATCGGATCAAGTCTGAGGAAAGCTCTTATCTGATCGATGGTCGATTTCGGATCCGACTGAAGATCTTCAGTAAACAAAATTAGCAGCTGTTCACGGGGAAACAATGCTAAATACTTTTCGATTTGCTTAGCATAGTAACCGGTGTCGATATACGTTGTGTATAAACTTGCCCCGTTCTCTTTCAGATTGTCGCAATAAATTTTAGCTCCGTCCTGATAATCATAACCTTTACCTGAATTTATGCGTAAATATTCGTGTTGGATCGCGTCTGAAAACTTTCGTTTCTCAACGCTTCGGGAGTACCAATGCCACCAATGTGCATAAGCTCTTTCGACCGGATTTCGAAGAATAACGATCAATTGGCTATTTTCATTGGTCGCTTTAATCCGCTCAGCGATAAAAGGTAAATAAAGATTTTGATGCCGCGATTCTCCAATTATTGGCTCAGATGCCCAGTGGCTAAAATATTTATCTTGATAAAACTGTAAGCCCTTGTCAAACTCACATTCAAAGAAAAAAGGTTCTTTCGGATCCGCCATACATACTTCTGGCATACTGCGCAGGTATTCATGCAGCGCGGTTGTTCCCGATTTCATCGCCCCAAGTACAAATAAATTAGGCAGAAACTTCAAATCTTCTTCGCTTACTATTAATGATCACTCAATATGAGAACGCAAATCAAATCTAATGTTTTTTATTCTTCGCTTATTCTATTCATAGCGACGATATCCACATTGCAAGGGTTGTGTCAGACTTCTCCAGATCAGGTGAGTGGTCTTTCTCTGTGGCTACGTTCTGATACGCTGGTTACTTTAGATGGATCAAACAACGTTTCAGACTGGGCAGACCTCAGCGGAAATAACAATGATGCCTATAACACTGTAGTTTCCCAGCGTCCTGCATTCATTGATAGTTCAATGGGTTCATTTCCAGCGATTAAATTTGATGGATTTGATGATTACTTTGAGTTAACTTCAACCGTTAGTGTTTCAGATCTTACATTTATCATTGTACTTCGACCGGATGATTTTACTTCTGAAGGTGTTATTGGTGGGGAAAGTCAAAGTTACTTTTCATTCCTTTCACCAACACAAGTGAGATGGAGTCGCTCCGGACCAGCGTATACTTTAAATCATGGAGGTATATACACTCTCGGTGATTTCCAGATCGTAAGTACATATGTAGATGGGAGTTCTTTTTACACGTCAAGAAATAAAGATGTTTATCCAACTCCGGCAACTCCTGGATACCCTCCTCAAAATTTGAGTGAGCTTGGAAGAATTGCAGCGGGTAATGGAAGATTTAATGGAGCATTTGTCGAGTTGATGTTGTTTGATTCAAGGCTTCCCGATTCTACCAGATTTTCTGTTGAAGATTATCTGATAAATAAGTATGCTCCCTCTGTAGATCTTCCTGATACCATTTTTAACACAAACTTATGTCCGGACACAACAATACGTGTGGCAGGCAGCTATAACTCATACGCATGGTCTACTGGAGATACTACTCCAAGCATTTTTGTAACACAAGCGGGTACTTATAGTGTAACAGTTGAGAGTACACTCGGAATAGCTTCCTCAGACACCGTAGTGGTAACAGGACCAACTTCAGATCTCCCTCCAAACTCAGATCTTTGTTTTGGAGATAGTCTTTTCATCACGGGTGATCTTGGTGCTCAATACAACTATTTGTGGTCAAATGGCGAAACTTCAGCAAATATTTATGCTAAAGACAATTTCTCCTATAGCCTGGAAATTTCAGATACATTGGGATGTACCATATATTCTGATACGATGTCCATTACTCTCGACTCATTCTCTGCGTATGATCTTCTTCCACTCGATACAGCAGTTTGTGAAGGGAAAGAAATATCAACTTTTATAACGGATTCGATCGTTTCGGATTACAACTGGATGAATTCTTTTAATACCCGAACAATTACTATATACACCGGTGGAACATACTTTGTGCATCTTACCAATTTAAATGGTTGCACTGCTGTTGATACTTCTAACGTATTGTTGCAAGGAGAATCTCCGGTCGTGGTAATTGGCCTTGACACAACATGTTTTGGGGATAGCACAAACTTTGCAGATCTCTCAACTATAAATAACGGTAACATCATTGACTGGCAATGGCAGTTTGGTGATGGAAATAATTCAAATGATCCGGATCCAACGCATCTTTACAATATCAATGCTGTTTATGTAGCGAGTTTAATTGTTACAACCGATTCAGGATGTTCATCACAATCCACTAAAACTGTAATACTCCGAAATCCACCGGTTGCTGGATTCTCACAGGGAATAATCTGTGCCGGAGTAAATGCTGATTTTGAAAATCTTAGTTCCCAGGCAGGTAATGACTCCATAATTTCCTATCTGTGGACAGTGGATACATTGCTAACATCGACCGATGAAAATATCACAGTCGCATTTCCAACACCTGGAGACTACAACGTGACTCTATCAGTAACGTCACAAAAAGGCTGTGTTAGTGAAATATCAGATTCTATCGAAGTGTTCTCAGAGCTAATACCATCCTTTGATGTTGAAAATACATGTAGCGGTGAAATGGCTCAATTCTCAAACACTACAATCGGTGGTGGTATCGTCGCATTCTTCTGGGATTTTGGTGATGGCATCGGAACTTCTTCCCTTGCATCACCTTCTTACTCTTACTCAAATACCGGAATGTACCAGGTTTCTTTTAGCATAACTAATGCAATTGGCTGCTCTATAACAATCACTGATTCTATCGACATCAAAACTTTGCCTGTTGCTGACTTTGAAAACAACTCTGTTTGCCAGGACGCTCCAGTTATTTTATCGGATAACAGCAGTTTGGGGTCCGACTCTATTGTACAATGGCAGTGGTTCCATGAAGGACTATTGATCAGCGACTCAAATACCTTTACGTATTCCTTTTCTGAAAATGGACTCCAGGAAATCCAACTGGTTATTACAACAGAATCCGGATGCACGGATGATGTCGACAAAAACATCCTCGTTGAAGCAAAGCCACATGCCGAATTTTCATTCTCTCCCAGATTCGGTGCAGCTCCTCTTGAAGTAGAATTCACAAATACTTCTGAGAATGCCACTACATATACATGGAATTTTGGTGACGATAACTCCACTTTCAGTTTCTTTGAAGGTGAGCATACTTACATTGAAAATGGAAATTATACGATTCAACTCGTTGCTGTAAACAGCAGTAACTGTTCTGATACCTTTACCGATCTTATCTCTCTATCTGATATCGCACCGGATCTGGAAATAGTTGATATAACTCATGAAGAAGCAAGTCCAAATTCTCATGAGATCTCTGTGGTATTTGCAAACAAAGGAGTCCAGGTGATCGTGTCCGCTGATTTTACATTGCAATTGAACAATGGAATGACCGTTTTGGAAAATTGGAAAGGTATACTTTACCCCGGATTTACTGAAACGTTTGTTTTCAGCTCTAAAGTATCTTTAGCTGAATTTACCGAAGTGAAAACTTTTTGTGTTGAGGCGAGAAATATAAATAGTGGAACTGAAGAGTTACTCGATAACAATAGAGAGTGTTTACTATTTACAGACCATGTTGTAATTCATGCTGTCTATCCAAGTCCGGCAGATCAGTATGTTATTGTCGATCTTATCGATCTTGCGGATCGGGAATGGTATATCAGAGTTTATAACTCTATCGGTCACCAAATGGGAAGCGAAATATCACTAAACTCTACACAAGGACTTGCATCGGAAATAATTAAAACCACTACTTTTGCGAGCGGTATCTACTATATACAAGTAGAAAGCGGAGATGAAAGATATGTTCAAAAATTCCACGTCAAAAGAAGATAAAGTACAGGTTGCTCTTTTTGGCTCCGGTACAGGGAGCAATGCCGAGACTATTATAAAAACTTTCAAAGATCATCCAACAATACTTCCGGCTCTCGTCGTCTCCAATAAAGTGGATGCCGGTATTCTAAACAAAGCAGCTTTTCATAATATTCCTTCCGCAGTTATAAGTAAAGAAGAACTTCAGGATCAGGAGAAAACCATAAAGGTACTAGCAGACCATAAAATCAATTTCATAGTTTTAGCTGGTTTTTTACTGAAGATTCCATCATATCTTATCAATGCATTTCCAAACAAGATCATCAATATTCACCCTGCACTGCTTCCCGATTTTGGAGGAAAAGGAATGTATGGCATGAGAGTACACGAAGCTGTTAAAAGATCTGGTGCGAGCAAAACAGGAATTACAATTCACTACGTGGATGAAGTTTACGACCATGGGAAAGTGATCTTTCAAAGACAAATAAAGCTTACTCCTTCAGACAGTCCTGAGAGCATTGCACAGATGGTTCTAAAAGAAGAACATGAGTGGTACCCTAAAATAATTGAATCTCTGTTGCACAAAGGTTGAATAACTAGCTATTCATTCATTAATTTTGCGTTTTATACGCTCTAATAAACCCCACACCGACTTGAAAAAAATAAATTCAGCACTGATCTCTGTTTTTCATAAGGAAGGACTGGATCAGATTATTAATATCCTTAAGGATAAAGGAATCAGTATATACTCTACAGGAGGCACTCAATCTTATATTGAATCCATGGGTGCTGATGTTATCGCGGTTGAAGACCTTACATCTTACCCTTCAATATTAGGGGGCCGAGTTAAAACTTTACACCCAAAAGTATTTGGAGGTATTCTTGCACGGAGGGATCAGGATGAAGACATTCAGCAGTTGAGTAATTATGAGATCCCTGAAATTGATCTGGTAATTGTCGACCTCTACCCTTTTGAAAAAGTATTGGCAGAAGGTGGGGACGAAAATAGTCTGATAGAGAAAATAGACATTGGAGGGATATCATTGATCAGAGCTGCAGCTAAAAACTTCCATGATACATTAGTTATCTCATCACAATCTCAATATAAAACATTAAGCGATCTGCTAAACGAAAAGCAAGGCTTTACGGATCTCGACGACAGGAAGAAGTTTGCTGCTGAAGCTTTTAAAGTATCCTCTCACTATGATACGATCATCTTCAAATACTTCAATAGTGCTAACGATCGAGTATTTAAAGAAAGCATAAACGAAAGCAGTGTGTTACGGTATGGCGAAAACCCACATCAATCCGCTCTTTTTCATGGTGACCTCGCGAGCTATTTCGATCAATTGCATGGAAAGCAATTGTCTTATAACAATCTGGTAGATGTAGAAGCAGCAGTTCAGTTAATAAATGAGTTTAATGAGACGACCTTTGCGATCCTAAAACATACGAATCCATGTGGAGTAGCTAGCAGAGATAGTTTGAAAGAATCCTATCTCGCTGCTTTAGCTTGCGATAATATTTCAGCATTTGGTGGAATACTGATCTGCAATGAAACTATAGACCTTGCAACGGCAGAAGAGATCCATAAACTTTTCTGCGAAGTGGTCATAGCACCCGATTTTGAAGCAGAAGCACTTGAGGTTCTCAAGCAGAAAAAGAACAGAATCCTGTTAAAACAAAAAATATTCAGAGTTAGACCAAATCAGTTTAAAAGCATTTTGAATGGTGTTCTGGAGCAAGATATGGATCTTTCTATTGAAGATCCATCGGATTGGAAAGTAGCAACATCAAAAACACCGGACGATACCTTGAACAGTGATCTGCTTTTTGCATTGAAATGTGCGAAACACTTAAAATCAAACACGATCTCAATTGTAAAAAACAAGCAACTCATCGGAGCTGGTTGTGGGCAAACAAGCAGGGTCGATGCCTTAAAACAAGGAATTGATAAAGCACAAAGATTTGGGTTTGATACCAAAGGATCTGTCATGGCATCTGATGCATTCTTTCCATTCCCAGATTGTGTTGAAATTGCACATGACGCAGGGATCGTTTCTGTGATTCAACCCGGAGGCTCTATTAAAGATCAGGATTCGATAGATTGTTGCAACCAAAATGGTCTATCCATGGTCTTTACAGGTGTAAGGCATTTTAGACATTGAACAACAATTTTAAATAAAAACCGTAATAGTTATTAACTTAATGTATCTAATTGAAACCCTTATCATAACACAGTTTTAATTAGTTTTGCAAAAGACATAAAAACCCAGTAAATCAACCCATGGGACTATTCAACTTTCTCACTCACGAAATTGCCATCGATCTTGGCACTGCCAATACGCTTATTGTCAACGAAGATCAGGTGGTGGTAGACGAACCATCTATTGTCGCCATCGACAGAATATCCAATGAAGTTATCGCAGTTGGGAATAAAGCCATGCAGATGCATGAAAAGACCCACGAAAATATCAAGACGATTCGTCCTCTAAAAGATGGTGTTATCGCGGACTTTAACGCGGCGGAAAGAATGATACGCGGTATGATCAAAATGATCTACCAGGGCAAAAAATATGTTTTCCAACCTTCCTATAAAATGGTCATCTGTATTCCTTCCGGGATTACAGAAGTGGAAAAGCGAGCGGTGGTCGATTCAGCAGAACAAGCAAATGGTAAAGAAGTAAAACTAATTCACGAACCTATGGCAGCAGCGATCGGGATCGGTATCGATGTCGAAGCTCCGGTTGGGAATATGATCATTGATATCGGAGGTGGGACTACAGAGATCGCTGTAATTGCTCTCAGTGGTATCGTTTGTGATCAGTCTATCAGGGTTGCGGGTGATGAGTTTACAAATGATATTGTAGACTACATGAGAAGACAGCATAATATGCTTATCGGCGAAAGAACGGCTGAAAAGATCAAGATAAATATTGGAGCAGCACTTACAGATCTGGATCATCCACCGGATGACTTCGCAGTTAACGGCCGGGATTTGATGACGGGTATTCCTAAGCAAATTATCGTCTCCTACTCAGAGATCGCTCACGCTATCGATAAATCGATTTCAAAAATAGAAGAAGCGATTTTGAAAGCTTTGGAAACCACACCACCAGAGCTTGCAGCAGATATTTATAAAACCGGACTGTATCTAACCGGCGGAGGTGCATTGTTGAGAGGCCTTGACAAAAGGATCTCACAAAAAACGAAGTTACCTGTTCATGTAGCTGATGATCCCCTTCGTGCCGTAGTTAGAGGAACAGGAATTGCGTTGAAAAATATGAATCGTTTTACATTTTTAATGTCTTAATCTACCCGGGAGAACTCCTTCATGCGTAACCTTATTGAACTTATTGTCAGGTACCATGTTGTATTCATTTTTGTAATACTGGAATTGTTCTCTTCATTCCTGATCGTTAACAATCACAAGTATCATCAGGCTGGATTTTTGAACGCGGCAAATTCTGTTGCAGGTGTTATTTATAAAAATACCAACAGCGTAAAGAAATACCTTTTCCTCGGTAAACAAAATGAGCAATTATTACAAGAAAATAATGTCTTACGCAATCGGGTAAAGCATTCTTTTATCGATCACTTTGTTCAAAGAGATTCAATAGTTGATACCATCTCCCCGGAACTGGAACAGATCTATACTTTTACGCCAGCGACAGTGATCAGAAATTCAACAAATAATGCCCGAAATCTTATCTTCCTCGATAAAGGCGAGAGACATGGAATAAGCAAAGACATGGGTGTTGTAGGTAGTAAGGGAGTAGCAGGACTAGTTGTAAATACGGGACACAATTACTCCGTTGCTATTTCTGTTCTTCACGAGGATTTTCGATTAAGCGTTAAACTTAAAACCAATAACTATTTCGGAAATTTAAAGTGGCAATATTTAAGTAAGGACAGGGCAATTATGAATGATATTCCTAAACATATCGATATTGAAGCTGGAGATACTGTAGTTACGAGTGGCTTTTCATCATACTTCCCACAAGATATTCCGGTGGGAGTAGTTAGTGGATTTAAAGTCGTTGAAGGGACAAACTTTCTAGAAGTGGGAGTCGATCTGATCGAAGACTTTGGAAATTTACACCATGCTTATATTGTTGATTTTTTGCACAAGAATGAATTGGAAGTTCTAAAAGAATCGATTGAATAATGGACAAGTATTTCAGACAAATTATATTATTTATCTCCGTCATTATTGTCCAGGTTATCGTTTTCAATAACATTAGCGTTAGTGGCTACATTAACACTTATATCTACATTCTTTTTATCATTCTTTTACCGCTAAATACCGCACCCTGGCTTCAGGTGTTCTCTTCTTTTGCTATTGGACTCACACTGGATATACTTAGCGGAACAATAGGTATGCACGCAGCTGCTTGCACCGCTACGGGATTCATTAGACCTTTCCTTATCAATACTTTGATCTCAAAAGATGCTGAACCTGGAGCAATTCCCGGAGTATATTTCAGGGGTCTCGGATGGTTTGTAACGTATAGTTCGATCTTGATCCTTATCCATCACATGATATATTTCATCATTGAAAAGGGTGGTTTTATACAGTTCGGATCGACCTTTCTCAAAATTCTTGCTAGTTCTTTCTTCTCCTTAACCCTTATCGTCATGCTTGCTATTTTAATCAGTAATAAAAGAGACCGGGCTAAATATTAGTTAATTGAAAGACATCGCATTATCCAGATCCACAGTAATACAGGCGATCATTATACTTGCATCACTTGTCTTTATCATACGTCTGTCTGCTTTGCAGATCTTCGATGATTCATATAAAGTTGAGGCATCTAAGAATGCAGTTAAGAAACGAAAGATATACGCTAATAGAGGTCTGATATATGACAGGAACAATAAGCTGATCGTATACAACGATGCGATCTATGACTTATATGTGATTCCAGGACAGGTAAAACAAATCGATACTACAAAGTTCTGTAATCTGGTTGGACTTAGCAGAGAATCATTTCAAAACCGTCTGGCAAAATGCCGAAAATACTCTCCTTATAAAGCTTCGGTCTTTATGAAGCAGGTTCCTGCTGAAGTTTATTCTCACTTTCAAGAACACATGAGGGAGTTCAAAGGCTTTTACGGTCAAGTAAGAGCAATACGAAGATATCCATACCGCTCAGCACCACATACCCTTGGCGATGTTGGTGAGGTGGATTCGATCACAATAATGCAGTCTGCAAAGTATTATCAGGCTGGTGATTATATCGGTAAAAGCGGACTAGAAAAGATATATGAAAACTATCTCAGAGGTGAGGTTGGTGTTAAATATATTTTTGTTGATGCACTGAACCGCGAGCAGGGTAAGTTTAAAGATGGTGAACTGGATACAGTTCCTAAAGCAGGCCTCGACATATTTACTACCCTTGATATCGATCTCCAGCAATATGGTGAGAAGTTAATGAAAAATAAAAGAGGAAGCATCGTTGCAATTGAACCTTCGACAGGAGAAATCCTGGCTTTGATAAGTAGTCCGGGTTTTGATCCAAACTTGTTATGTGGCAGGCAACGAGGTGATAACTTTAAGATCTTAAGTTCTGATACCCTCAAACCACTATTTAACCGGCCGATCATGGCACAATACCCACCTGGTTCAACTTTTAAAGCATTAGTTGCACTTGTCGCTCTTCAAAACGATGCAATCAGCAAAAATTTTTCCTATTACTGCCCTGGATACTATACCATACCCGGTTACATGCTACGATGCTCTCATGCACATCCTTCAGCAAAGAACGTAGTAGAAGGGTTACAACATTCATGCAATCCTTACTTTTGGCAATCCTTCAGGAATTCATTGGATAAACCCGAATTCGAAAATTTCGAAGCGAGCTACCAAAATTGGTATGATTATGTAAGAAGTTTTGGACTTGGTAATACACTTTCTATCGATCTCCCCGGTGAAAAACCAGGAAACATCCCCGCTCCTTCTTACTATAATAAGCTGTATGGCAATGGTGCATGGAAATCCACAACAGTTATTTCACTCGGTATAGGCCAGGGAGAAGTTTTAATGACTCCTCTTCAATTAGCTAACCTTTATGCATCAATTGCAAATAGGGGTTTCTATATTACGCCACATTTAATGAAAGCATATAAAAAAGATGGAAGTTTCCATTTTAATAATAACATAGAAAAGAAAACAGTACCAATTGATAAACAGCATTTTGATATAGTCGCCGAAGGATTAGCTGCAGTCGTTGACAGGGGAACAGGAAGGCGTTCAAAAATGAGGGATATCGAGATCTGTGGAAAGACAGGAACTGCAGAGAATCCTCATGGTGAAGATCACTCGATTTTTGCAGGCTTCGGTCCATTTAAAAATCCAAAGATCGCGGTTGCTGTTATTGTTGAAAATGCAGGAGGTGGTTCGCGGTACGCCGCACCTATCTCAAGTTTGATGATAGAAAAATTTATCAACGATACGATTGCTGATTATAGGAAACATCTTGAAGCAGGAATTTTAGAAGCAAATCTAATAAAGGGTGAGTCGGAATAGAAATGTACTTATTGATATCGACTGGTTATCGATCTTCCTCTATCTGATCCTTGTAGTTACAGGGTGGATCGCGATCTATGCTGCATCCTATAGCGGCGAGGCTGCGTCTGTTTTTAACTTCAGCACAAGCTATGGGAAACAGATGATCTGGATCTTTATATCCCTCGCAGTAGGAATATGTGTCGTGATCATCGATAGTAAATTTTATACCACCTTCGCTTATGTCTTTTACCTCGTAATACTAATTACTCTGATCATCGTACTGTTTATAGGTGAAGATATCAAAGGAGCCAGATCATGGATCAGCTTCGGCTCTTTCAATTTTCAACCCTCGGAATTAGCAAAGTTTGCTACTTCATTAGCGGTTGCAAAATTCCTTAGCTCTTTAAATATCAAAATTCAAGAACGCAATAATCAGTTACTTGCTTTTGCATTAATTCTGATTCCAATGGCCCTAATCATAATTCAAGGTGATATGGGATCAGCTTTGGTATTTAGCGTTTTTATCCTTGTTTTCTATCGTGAAGGATTACCTGCTGTTTACTTGGTGCTGGGTGTGTTGTTGATCTTTTTATCATTGTTAGCATTGCTCGTCAATAAGTTTATTCTTATCGGCATTCTCCTTTTGATTGCCATTCTATCAATATCCTATTTTAGAAAACAGATTCAGGTAATCGTACTAACAATATTTATCACTTTGATGTCTACTGGATACATCTTTGCAGTGGATTATATCATGAACAATGTTTTTGAGCAGCATCAAAGGGACAGGATCAATGTTTTAGTTGGAAAAGGAGGAAATGATTGGAACATACGGCAAAGTAAAATAGCAATTGGTTCAGGTGGGCTTACCGGAAAGGGTTTCCTAAATGGTACTCAAACAAAATTTGATTTCGTCCCGGAACAAAGCACCGACTTTATCTTCTGCACCATCGGCGAAGAGTTTGGATTTCTGGGAAGTGCAGGTTTAATTGCTGTTTTTGTATTCTTAATACTTCGATTGATATTTATTGCTGAAAGACAACGATCCAAATTCTCAAGAATATACGGGTATTGTGTGGCATGTATCTTTTTCTTCCACTTCCTTATTAATATTGGAATGACATTGGGAATACTTCCGGTAATTGGAATACCACTTCCACTTATCAGTTATGGTGGATCCTCCTTAATAGGATTCACAATACTACTTTTCATTCTTATCCGACTGGACGCAGAACGATTAATAATACTCAGATAATAAAGAATTTAATTAGAATCTCGGACAGCTTACTGTCTTAGGTTTTCTTCTTCCGAAAGCTCCAATGTAAACTGCTGAAACCTCAAAGGCACCTCTTGTAAGAGAAGCATCTGATAGTTCTGAAACGTTGATATCATAAGAAGCTCCTACTGTTAAACCTTCATAATCAAAACTGGCAGTCATGATAACAGATTCTCCATTCAAGGCCTGATCTCCCCAAGGTGCATTCTTGTCTCCACCAACAATCCTATACATTAAACCTGCATAGAATGCATTGCCCGAAGGTTCTTGTGGATCAAAGAAATATTTAATCTCGGTGCCAAAATTAGTTTCAAAGCTTTTCCCTTGTGAAAAAACAATAAACTTCGGTACAAGATCGACCTGACCAAACAATGGAAAATGAATTCCACCATGACCAACATATTTCATTGGTAGTTCTGCGGTAAGATCATCATCAAAGAATGATTCATCAGGAGTATTCACGTGAAAGATTGAAGCACCTAAATATGCATCAAACCGTTCATTGCCAACCATATACCATAAAAGACCGGCACCCGCATCTAAGAATGCAAAACCCTGATCCAGACTGGTCATCACATAGTTATCAATTGGTAATAAAGAATTATACTGAAATCCATCCCACTGAGATCCAAATCTGAGATTTTCGATGTCGATGGTACGGTATACTACTCCGCCATGTAAACCAATAGCAAGGAATTGATTTGCATCATAATTCAATGCCTTTTGGTATGCCAATGAGATCGAGGCATTTATAGTACCAAAGTTTGCTGCTCCAGCTTTGTCTCCCATGATATTAACCCCAAACCCAAGTGCGTCTGCGTCTGTTAATCCTTGATTTGTTCGCATATCAAAAGAAGCAGCATAGGTTCTGAAAGTCGCAGTTCCGGATTTATCCTGTTCATTAGATCTAAGTATAGATCCCCATTGTTCACGATAAATAGCAGAAAATCTGTAATTCCCACCAAAAGCACCGGTCAATGCCGGATTTAAAGTTAAAGGCGATGCATAGAATTGCGAAAAGTGCGGATCCTGTCCCTTCACTATCATCATCCCCACAAGCACTGCCACAATAGTTAAAATTCCCCTCATCTATATAATTGTTATAATATTATCTAATTAAATTAACACTTCCTTTATATGCTTCCGTACTTCCATCAAGGAACTCGAGCTTAGCAACTATCGTGTAAACTCCCGGATTCATAAGTTCTCCCCTGTAAGATCCATCCCAACTTATATGTTGATCGGATGTCTCAAAGACTTTTTCTCCCCATCTGTTATAAATCTGTATAAAGGCATTCTTGATCGTTGGTCCGAATATTTTCAAAATATCATTCTGACCGTCATTATTTGGTGTAAACGCATTTGGAATAAAATATGGTGGAGGTCCTAAAACAACCACTTCGATTTCCTGTGTCGTTATACAGTTGTTTAAATATGTCACCATCAATTCATAAACTGTAGTCTGATAAACAGCTGCTAATGGCGAAGTACAATCACTACAATTCAAACCTGCTGTTGGGCTCCACGAATATGAAATCACATCGGTCTCGTCGTAAACGTCAATCTCGGAATACAATTGTACAGCTTGCGCAAGATTAATGGTATCGTTATCTGCAAATACATTTAGCAATAGTGGCGCTGGTTGTCGAATGGTTACACTAGTATCTTTAATACAACCGTTGTCGTCCTTAACGTACAATGGATATACACCCGCAACCAATCCAGCAAATACCGGTGAAGCCTGATAATCTATCCCATCAATGGAGTATGTATAATTACTTCCCGGATCAACACTTCCGCCAAATCCTGTTGCGAGTATTGAACCATCGCTATATTCATAGCAACTGGTAGAATCGATAAAGACTGAAGTAAAACCAATTCTGTCTGGTTGACGAACAGTAACATTCAATGTATCAATACAACCTTGAAAATCTTCTACTTCCATTATATAATTACCTGCAGGAATATTTGTGATCTTATTACCAAAATCACCATTGCTCCAGCTAAATAAATACGGTTTTGATCCTCCACTGGCATCAGCCTCAATTGCACCTGAATTGTCTCCAAAACAATCGAGATCCTTAACGTCGATCAATGCAGCAGACAAAGTTGTAGGAGGTATAACGTTGATATTGCCTACCCGCTGACAACCAAGATCATCAGAAACTGCCACCGAATAAAATCCACTAGGAATATTAAAGGCAGTATCGTTGGTAGAACCATTGCTCCAACTGAAATAGTAGGAATCATTCTTCTCCCTCGGATCTACAGTAACCCAGGCAATTCCGTTAGAATCACCAAAACAGGTCGGCGGTATAAAATCTAAATTCAACACTATATTTTCTGGTTGACCCACATCAACATTATTTATTGCAATACAGCCTACCGCATCTGTGACAGTCACAGAATAATTACCGGCAGACAAATTATTAGCCGTTATTGAAAATTGAGTTGGAGTTGTATTCCAGCTATAGGAATATGGTGTTGAGCCGTTGTTCTGAACTACTGTTGCACTTCCGTCTGAAAATCCGAAGCAAGTTGCGCTATCAGATATCATGCTGACTCTCAGAGCATAAGTAGTATCAATAGTTATTGTTGATGACTGAATACAATTTCGATCATCTGTAACTAAAAAGGTATACGTCCCTACATCTAAAGATGTTGCAGTATCACTATTCTGATTTGTTGGAGTCCAATTATATACATATGGAGAAAATCCCCCACTGACATTTGCCCATGCTCGGCCATCATTACTGGTCTCGCAGGATGCATCCTCCTTGAAAAGGTTAATTATGATCGCCGTAGGTTCGAAAATGTCAAAGAATGCTGAATCTATACATCCTTTATTATCTGATGCAATTACAAATTGATTGGTACCAGCAGGCAAATTACTCGCTGAGGAAGTAAATGACGCGCTCATACTCCAGTTATAGTTATATGGAGATGTACCGCCCATGATCGTTGTATTGGCATATCCATCAGTCCCGCCATTACAGCTCACACTATCTGTTTGTATAATTTGAACTACAAGAGAATCAGGATCATCGATCGTTGCTGATGCTGTTTCCTGACATTGATTTCCATCTGTTACAAGCAATGTATATGTTCCTGCCGGAACATTTGTAAGATTTTGATTACCTCCACTACCCGGCTGCCATAAGAATCCATAAGGCATCGTTCCACCAGACACTATAGAAGCGATACTTCCGTCAGCTGAATTATGACATGATGGATCATTACCGGTTAACTGAATAGAGATCGCAGTCGGTTCACTTATTGTAATCATTTGATCGATGGTATCATTCGCAGCATCGATGAGCAACAATTGGTATGTTCCAGCTGGAATGTTTGCCAATGTATTGGTCGTATTACTTTGATCATCAACCCAAATAGTCGTATAAGGTGTAGTTCCACCTGTAACCGAATCAATTACTATACTCCCAAGCGAGTCTCCATTACAAGGATTATCAGTTGTTGAATAGTAAAGTAAGAATGGTGGTGGTTCTGTAAGAGTAATGGTATCGAATACATTACATCCATTATTGTCGATCACTTCGACTATATATTGCCCTGCTGGAAGATTATTCGCAAATGGTCCTCCGGTTACATTAGGTGTCCAATTATATGTAAATGGAAGCGTTCCTCCGTTTACTGTAGTATTTACAGATCCATCACTGACACCATTGATAGTAGCGTTTGTACCAGTAAGGTTCAAAGTCAATGCAGGTGGTTCTGTGATGGTAACGCTTCCGGAAATTGGGCAATTATTTGCATCTGTAATATTAACTGTATAAGTGCCGGCCGGCAGATTGGAAATCGTTGGGCTATTCAATGTACTTGCAGGCCATGAATATGTGTATGGAGGCGTTCCACCTGTTAAACCTGCATTACATTCTCCACTTGAATCCTGGAAACAACTAAGATCCGTACCACTCATGTTCAGATTATAAGCAGGAGGCTCCAATATCAATACTGAATCTATACCGGTACATCCAACGGAATCAACAACGGTAGCAACATAAACACCACCCGCAAGATTTGAAATAGAATCCGTGCTTCCCGGTACATTCCAACTATAATTAAATGGAGGAATACCTGCTAATGGCAATACCTTAATATTAGCATCAGATAAACCATTGCATGTGATATGGTTAATACCAAAATTCAATGGCAGGTTGTTTCCAACATCCACAAAGACGGAATCTTCAAAAACACACTTGGTTCCAACTGCCGATACAGTGACTTTATACATCGTAGAAACCGTTGGCATAACAAGTGGGTTTGCAATACCCGGATTCAATGTAGCATCCGGCGGATCTGCAACCCATTGAATGTTTGCATTCGAGTTTGAAACTATTGCTCGTAATTGGACACCAGCATTAGGCTGACATATAAATGTGTCATTAGATACCTTCAAGGATAAGGTAGTATCTACAAACACAGATATAAAATTAGATCCTATACAACCTGAATCCGAAACATCCACACTATAAGTTTGGGAGTATTGAGGATTTGCTGTAGGGCTGATCATGGTTGAATCTGATACTCTGTTAATACCGATTCCAGGCGTCCATGTGATCTCTGTAAGTGTAAGATCAGCCGTACAAATAGTAAATCTTATGTTCGGTCTGATTTTCTTATTACTGTTACTTGGAGTAGGAGGGTTAGCAATATTACAAAGGTCGAAAGCAGAAGCTGCTGTTAATGTCGAATTGTAGCTTACCTGAGTATTGGTTTGTCTGTTATTTGGACTCAAGGCTGATGAAGGATTATAAAAGCAAACCTCAACTATAAGATTTGAGAATCCATCCCAGTCATATTCAAAATCAAAAGGAATAGTGTTCCATCCTAACGCAGGAACTATAGTTTTAGGAGTATGAACTAAAACTAGATTTTTTTCCCAATTCGTTAATTCTGTCTTATTTGTACAGCCAATTCTTACAACAAAGTTTTCCAGTGGAGTTGTACTTTGCAGGTTAGTAAGTTCAAAAGCAATTTCTCTAACCGTACCTCCGGCTCCTACTGCTGCAATAATTTCATTCGCAGGGTAAAGGAATTGCTGTTTTGCACTGTTTGACCAGTTTCCAAAAATAGCTGGATATTGAGTAATACTTCCAATGTTGTGACTTCCAAATCCGAGCTGACCAACAGAGTTACTGCCGTTACAAGGCTTTGTTGTTAATCCGCAATTAGTAGGATTTGTATAGACATTTAGTTGAACAATATCTTCCGGACAAATTGAATCCTGACTTACGGTCGCCACTACAACTGGTGCTTCTCCATTCACAATAACCTTCATCGAATCAATTCTTGTACAACCATTCGATCCGGTTATGTAGCAAAAATACTTTGTAGTAACCGGCGGACTTGCTATTGGATTCGGAATAAAACTATTTGGAAGTCCCGTCACAGGGTCAAAAAGACCGGTTTTAGGGAACCACTCAAATGTATATGGTGCGTAAAGATTATCTGTCGTTGCCTGCAACTGTGTTAAACCGTTTGCGCAAATAGTGTCATTCGGACCGGCATCCAGGAAGAATGGCGGATTGACATCAATAAATACTGAATCTACTCCGCAATCACTAGTAAAAGTATATGTCGTAGGTACTGTTGGTGATGCAAATGGCGTAAATGAATTTGGATCTGAGAGGTTTGTGATTGGATTCCAGGCGAAAATAGAACCACCTAATGCACTCAGTGGTACCGGGGTTCCGCAATATACGGCACTATCTGGAGTCACCCTCACCTCTTTCAATACGACTACTTCATAAACCTTAATGTCATTTCCGAAAATCGGGCATGCATCGTTGATCGCATCGATGATAAACTGGTGCGTCCCTGTATCTTTTAATGCAGGAGTCCATTGTATATTGGCAATAATGGTATCTCCACTTCCTATAGGAGTAAAGGTTGCTCCCGGCAATGCAGTTAATACAGAGCTGGTTATCGATAAATTATTACCCTGAGGATCAGTAATAAGGATATCGACATCGAACAATGTTCCAGGGCAAACCTGAAATCTTGCAGAATCTAACTGTGTTCCACCACCCAATGAAGTTACCGATTGGATATCAGGATTGGGACTACAAAGGTTTGGTGGTAATACCACTATCTGAAAATCTCTAATTGTACTTCCTACTAAAACACCATTACGATACTCTTCAACAAGGATTGTAACAACATTGACCTGCTGTATACTTGGTACAAAAGAAATCTGACCTGAAGTTGAGTCAAATGGGAATGTTCCTGTAGTAGTCTGCAACGGATAGGTAGCCGTAAATGGTGCAACGTGTGTAATAGGCACAGGTGGAGGTCCATCTAACGGATCGATAAGAATATAAACTAGTGAATCTCCATCCGGGTCAACACCACCGTAGTTAAAAACTGCAAGTTGACTTGCACAAACATACGGGACCGGAATATCATTCCAGATAGGAGATGTATTGGTATCCGGATTGCTGATCGTAGCTTCAATATAAATACTATGCTGATCAGGATTAAGCAAATTCGTTGTCAATGCATTTCTACAACACAGATCATAGCTGACTACCCAGTCATCACAGTTTTGGGACAAAGTAACTGTCGCTGAATAACAATATTGCTCAACACCAGGCATTGTACCTCCGTTGCATGTACTGTTACCAATTTGGTTAGGACATAGATTCGAAACCTCCATGACGGAAGTTTGTGTCAGTGTTAGTGTTTGTGTAACACCGCAACCGGCAAAATCTACAACAGGTGAGGTTGGTGCACTTACACCATCACAATCCCGATAAAAATAAAGCGTAACAAGATATTGCGGATTACCATTTGGAGTTGTCCCGATATATTCATAAAATAAATCCGCACCCATTGCATGGGACGCACTTACCTCGGAATTACTGGTCAGCAAAAGGCAAAGCACTATCGTTAAGGCGATTGAAATTTTCTTAAGAAAGTAAGCCATGTAGTGTAAAAGTCTTTAAATCAGTAAATTAGATCGGGTGATGTTAAAATTTAATTATTGGTATTTTTGTTCCGAGTTTAGAACAAGCAAAATAGTGATTTTATGTCTAATTTCCAATTAATATAAATCTAATTAAATGTATAGAACACATAATTGTGGTGAATTAAGTCAGGCAAATATTGGTCTGAAAGTTAAATTAAGTGGTTGGGTACAAACAAACCGCGATTTTGGGGGGATGACTTTTGTCGATCTGCGCGATAGATACGGCATTACACAATTAGTTTTCAATTCAGAAACCCACCCTGAATTGAGTGAAAAAGCGAGAAAATTAGGCAGAGAGTTTGTACTCATGGTCGAAGGTACTGTCGCAGAACGTTCAAATAAGAACCCAAAACTATCTACCGGCGATATAGAGATCATGGTAAGCTCGATGAACATCCTCAATCCTTCCCTCACTCCTCCTTTCACTATTGAAGATGAATCCGATGGCGGTGATGAATTGCGAATGAAATACCGCTATCTCGATCTGAGAAGAAATCCATTGCAACGAAACCTCATGTTACGCCATAGGGTAAATAGCGAAGCTAGAATTTATCTAAGTCAGCAAGGTTTTATAGAGGTCGAAACGCCTTTCCTGATCAAAAGTACACCTGAAGGAGCGCGGGATTTTGTTGTCCCTTCCAGAATGAATGCTGGTCAGTTCTACGCCCTCCCTCAATCACCGCAAACTTTCAAGCAGCTTCTTATGGTTTCCGGTTATGATAAGTACTTTCAAATGGTGAAGTGCTTTCGAGACGAAGATCTTCGCGCAGACAGACAACCGGAATTTAGTCAGATCGATTGTGAAATGTCTTTCGTCACTCGAGATGATGTTCTCAATACATTCGAAGGTCTGGCAAAACACCTTTTTAAAACGGTTGTCGATGTCAATTTTGATAATGTTCCTCATATGTCATATGCAGATGCGATGTATAATTATGGTTCAGACAAACCGGATATTAGATTTGGGATGAAATTTGTCTATCTCGATGATATCGTTAAAGGTCAAGGCTTTAACGTTTTTGACAGTGCCGAATCCGTTATCGGAGTTAAAGCACAGGGTTGCGCATCTTATACAAGAAAAGAGTTGGACAAACTTATAGAGTTCGTCAAAAGACCTCAGGTTGGTGCCAAAGGATTAGTTTATGTTAAACATAATGAAGATGGTACTTTTAAGTCATCTGTCGATAAGTTTTATGATAATGAAAAACTGAAAAGTTGGGGAGAAAAATTCGACTCAAAACCTGGCGATCTCCTCCTTATCCTTGCAGGAGATACTGAGAAAACACAGACAGCACTCAATGTACTCCGACTCGAAATGGGTGAGCGAATGGGTCTGAGAAAAGCGGATGATTTTAGTCTGCTCTGGATCGTCGACTTCCCGCTACTCGAATGGTCTGAAGATGATGAAAGATGGGTTGCAAGGCACCATCCATTTACCAGGCCGCTCGAGGAAGATCTGCATCTCATCGATTCAGAACCTGGTAAAGTTCGAGCTGCAGCTTATGATCTGGTCTTGAACGGAAATGAAATTGCCGGTGGATCCATTCGTATCCATGAACGAGATCTACAAGAAAAAATGTTTGAGGTGCTTGGCTTAAGCGAAGAGGAAGCTGAAGAAAAATTTGGATTCCTTATGGGTGCTCTACAATACGGAGCTCCTCCGCACGGTGGTATCGCTTTTGGCTTTGATAGACTTGTAGCGTTAATGGGTGGATCAGAATCGATCCGTGACTATATTGCGTTTCCAAAAAATAATTCGGGTAGAGATGTGATGATCGATGCACCTTCACCTCTCGATAAGGATCAGCTCGATGAACTTTCACTTGAAGTCAAAAAAAGAGAATCAGTTCAACCTTAATTCTTCCTTAAGGAACTGACCGGTGTACGATTTATCATTCATGGCAACTTCTTCCGGAGTGCCTTCAGCGATGATATATCCACCGCCATCTCCTCCTTCCGGACCTAGGTCTATGATGTGATCAGCAACTTTGATAACATCAAGGTTATGCTCGATCACAAGTACCGTATTTCCCTTATCGACTAGCTTGTTTAATACATTTAGCAACATATTGATGTCCTCAAAGTGCAAGCCGGTAGTAGGTTCATCGAGGATGTAAAATGTCCTTCCCGTATCGATCTTGCTTAGCTCAGATGCAAGCTTCACACGTTGTGCCTCGCCTCCAGACAATGTAGTCGATGACTGACCTAAGGTGATATAATCTAATCCCACATCACTCAAGGTTTTTAGCTTTCTATAAATTTTAGGGATCTTCTCAAAGAATTGAACTCCTTCTTCCACCGTCATATTCAAAACATCACTGATCGATCTCCCTTTATATCTGATCTCCAATGTCTCCCTATTGTATCTTTTACCGAGACATTTTTCACATTCCACATACACATTTGGAAGGAAATTCATTTCGATCAACTTCATTCCACCACCCTGGCAAACTTCACATCTACCCGACTTTACATTGAAAGAAAATCTTCCGGGTTTATAACCTCTGATCTTCGATTCCGGCAATTGAGAATATAATTTCCTGATCTCATCGAAAACTTTAATATAGGTGACAGGGTTGGACCTCGGAGTTCGTCCGATCGGTGACTGATCTATTTCGATGACTTTATCCAAATGCTTGAGACCATCTATTTCTTTGAACTTAAGCGGCTTTTTCCTGGTCTTATAGAAGTGTCTGTGCAAGATCGGATACAACGTCTCATTGATAAGTGTAGATTTCCCGCTTCCACTTACTCCTGTGACACAAATAAAAGATGCGAGTGGAATGCTAACATCCACATTGTTCAGATTATTCCCATTCGCTCCGCTCAATCTTATATCATCCCCACTGCCTTTCCGGCGTTTTTTCGGAAGGGCTATTTCTTTCTTATGGTTCAGAAATTGTGCAGTTGAAGTATCCTGTTTGAGAAATTTATCCGGTGTGCCTTCTCCAACAACCTCTCCGCCATGCTTACCCGCACCCGGACCAAGATCTATAACATAATCACTCTTCAACATAATATCCTTATCGTGCTCAACAACGATCACCGAATTTCCAGTGTCACGCAATTTTTTAAGCGCTTCGATAAGCTTGAGGTTATCCCGCTGATGTAAACCAATGCTCGGCTCATCCAGAATATATGTGATCCCTGTTAACTGAGAACCAATTTGTGTTGCAAGTCTTATCCTTTGAGATTCACCACCAGATAACGATCGTGCAGGCCTTTCGAGGCTGAGATATCCTAAACCAACTTCATTCAAAAAACCGATCCTGTCTTTGATCTCTTTTAGAACCTCCTTACCGATAAGATTTTGGCGTTCGCTTAATTTTGTTGGAATATGATCAACCCAATCTACTACATCTCGAACATTCATTTCTGATATATGTCCGATATGCTTCTTATCCAATTTGAAATGCAGGGATTCCTTTTTCAACCTGTAGCCATTGCAACTCTCGCAAGTTGATTTTTCCATAAACTCTTCAGCCCATTTCCGGATCGAATCAGACGAACTGCTTTGAAAACACCTTTGCAACATACCAACAACTCCACCATCGGATAAAGTATACCATCTCTCTTCTACATCAGATGATAACTCAACATCTTCAATATTATCAACCTTTTCATCTCCATATAAAATGAAGTTTAAAGCCTTCTCCGGGATTTTCTTCACAGGATCAGAAAGACTGAAAGCATACTTTTTTTGCAAACGCTGTAATTCCTTAAAAAGCTGATTATCTCTTCGCTCTCCAAGTGGAGCAATACCACCGGCATTTATACTTTTACTATCGTTAGGTACTAATGATTTATACTTGATCTTGTTGACAAACCCAAGGCCTTTGCATTTTGGGCAAGCGCCATACGGTGAGTTGAATGAAAATGAATTTGGTGAAGGTTCGTCATAAGAAATTCCTGAAACCGGACACATCAGATGCTTGGAAAACTGAAAAACCTCCTCAGATTCCGGCTCGAGCACCATCATAAGTCCATTCCCCATTTTCATTGCCGTCTCCGTAGATTTCCTGAGGCGATCGAGCGAATCCTCTTTGACTTTCAATCTATCGATGACAAGCTCTATATCGTGGATCTTGTATCGATCCAGCTGCATTTTTGGCTTTATCTCTTCTATGGATCCATCGACACGGATCTTTATGTATCCCTGTTTTCTTACTTGTTCGAAAAGTTCTCGATAATGTCCTTTTCGACCTTTGACCATTGGAGCTAGAATATGGATACTCTTATCCTCATACCGCTCGAATAACTTTTCTATGATCTGATCATCAGTGAATTTCACCATTTTCTTCCCTGTCTCATACGAATATGCTTCACCTATCCGGGCAAATAAAAGTCGCAGAAAATCGTAGATCTCGGTTACGGTACCAACGGTGGAACGAGGATTTTTGGAAGTAGACTTTTGTTCAATGGAAATAACCGGACTAAGACCACTGATCTTATCGACATCAGGTCTTTCCATTCCTCCAACAAACTGACGGGCATATGCAGAGAAACTTTCCAGATAGCGTCTTTGACCTTCAGCATAAATAGTGTCGAATGCTAATGAAGATTTACCACTCCCACTAATACCGGTAATGACGACCAGTTTATTTCTCGGTATGCTTAAATCAAGATTTTTCAGATTGTGGACCCTGGCTCCAAAAACCTCTAAAAACTCTTGCTCTACCTTGCTTTCGGGTGGCTTAACATCTATAGTCTCCTGCATAAATCCTGCAAAGTTAATGAAAGCTGATTAGTTAAACACGCTTATTTATAAAGCATAACAGCTTCTTGTGTTTATAAAAAATTATTCCGCTGTCGATATCAGCACGCTGTAAATGACTTAATTTTGTGTTCCTACAATGGATTATCTAAAAGAACTCAACAAGGATCAGCACGAAGCAGTAACGAATTACGAAGGGCCTTCACTTATTATAGCCGGTCCCGGATCCGGTAAAACTCGTGTACTTACCTATCGAACTATTTACTTGCTTGAAAAAGGTATAGATCCTTTTAATGTTTTGCTTTTAACCTTCACGAATAAAGCTGCAGGTGAAATGAGGAGTCGGGTTGAAAGTATTATGGGTAATGAAGCGCGAAACATCTATATGGGAACTTTCCATTCTGTTTTTGCCAGAATACTGAGAACTGAAGCACAAAAAATTGGTTACTCCAGCAATTTCGTGATCTATGATACCACAGATTCAAGAAATCTCATCAAAGCTATCGTCAAAGAACTTGGATTGAATGATAAGCTATATAAACCATCTTTCGTTCATAACAGGATCTCCATTGCAAAGAATAGTTTGATCCTGCCTGCTAAATACAAAGAAGATGTGGAGATCACCTCTGAAGATGCTTCTAATGGCAGGCCAAGACTTGGAGATGTCTATGAAAAGTATGTAAAAAGGTGCTTCCGCTCTGGAGCGATGGATTTCGATGATCTTTTGCTGAAAATGTATTTTATGTTAGCGGATCATCCGGAACTCCTCTATAAATATCAGCATCGGTTTCAGTACGTTATGATCGATGAGTTCCAGGATACCAATTATGTACAATATGAGATCGTTCGAAAACTAGCGGACGTTTTTCAAAACATCTCCGTTGTTGGTGATGATGCCCAAAGTATATATGCATTTCGTGGAGCCACCATCCACAATATTCTTAACTTCAGGAAAAATTTTCCGGATCTTAAAGTCTATAAACTCGAACAAAACTATCGGTCGACGAAAAACATTGTCTCTGCTGCAAATGCGATAATCGAGAACAATAAAAATCAGTTGAAAAAAGAGATCTGGACAGATAATGGCGAGGGTTCCAAAGTAAAAGTGATCAAAGCTGTTAGCGATAATGAAGAAGGTAGGATAATTGCTGATTCCATCTTCGAAACTAAAGTCCGAGACCACTTTAAAAACGAAGACTTTGCTATTCTTTACAGAACAAACGCTCAGTCCAGAGCTTTTGAGGAAGCGTTGCGAAGACTCAATATTCCTTATCTGGTCTATGGTGGCCTGTCCTTTTATCAAAGAAAAGAAGTGAAGGACCTGATCGCATATTTGCGATTGACGATCAATCCGATGGATGAGGAAGCACTTAGAAGAATCATCAACTACCCAACCAGAGGAATTGGAAAGACTACTATCGAACGGTTAACAGTTCTTGCTTCAGATAATGATGTATCCATTTGGACCGTGCTTGAAAATATCGAATCTATTCCGATTTCCGGTAGGGCTAAATCTGCTCTTGCAAATTTTGTCCAGATGATCAAGAGTTTCCAGGTGATGGCTAATGAGCAAAATGCTTATGACATCGCTCATCATATCGCAAAATCTTCGGGAATCTTGAAAGAACTATATACTGATAAAAGTATCGAAGGCTTAAGTAGATTCGAAAACTTACAAGAACTTCTAAATGGTATCAATGAATTTGTCGAAGAAGATACAGTAGAAAACATAGAAGAGTCTACTTCAGGAGATAAAAGTCTGGCAACCTATCTGCAAAATATTGCCTTGCTAACGAGTGACGATCTGGTCAAAGACAAAACAGATAGCGTTAAATTGATGACCATTCACTCTGCTAAAGGACTGGAGTTTGAAAATGTGTTTATTGTCGGACTAGAGGAGAACTTATTCCCATCTGCGATGTCGTTGAATACGCGAGAAGATCTGGAAGAGGAAAGACGGCTGTTTTATGTAGCGGTAACAAGGGCAATGAAAAACCTGAGTCTTTCATTTGCGACAACTCGGTTTAAATTTGGGAATCTCCAATATTGTGAGCCCAGCAGGTTCCTTGAAGAGTTGCCGGAAGAAATTCTTGAGTCTAACAGCGCTTTCAAAAAACCGAAACCCGATCAGACCAGAACAACACATGTAATAAAC
>JABDMM010000063.1 GCA_013001465.1 Chitinophagales bacterium
GGTACCATCTGGAGATGTTCGTATCACAGTAAATGGTGACGAGGAGAATCCTATGGTAGTGCAACCAGGAGCAACACTATTAACAGCACTTTCTGAAAAGAGCGTTTTCCTCCCATCGGCTTGTGGAGGTGGTGGAACTTGTGCTATGTGCCTTTGTCAGATTGATGAAGGTGGAGGAGATGTACTCCCTACAGAGCTTAACCATCTTACAAGGAAAGAAGCAAAAGAAAACTGGAGACTAGCTTGCCAGGTGAAAGTGAAAAACGATATGAAGATCAGGGTGCCGGAAGAGATTTTCGGGATCAAGAAATGGGATTGCGAAGTTATCGTTAATGATAATGTTGCTACTTATATTAAAGAATTTGTTGTTAAACTTCCAGAAGGTGAAAATTTAGATTTTGAATCCGGAGGATACATTCAAATTGATGTACCGGTGTTCTCGGCAGACTTTAAAACAGATCTTTATAATATTCCGGATCAATATCGTGACGACTACGACCAATACAAGATCTGGGATCTCAAGATAAAAAATGATGAGTCATCATTCAGAGCGTATTCCATGGCAAACCACCCTGCAGAGGGAAACATTGTTAAGCTCAATATTCGTATAGCTACTCCTCCTTGGGATAAGCAAAAGAATAAATTCATGGATGTTCCTCCGGGAATATGCTCCTCGTATGTCTTTACCAGAAAACCCGGCGATCTGGTTACTATCAGCGGTCCTTATGGTGAGTTCTTTATCAAGCCCACTAAAAAGGAAATGGTATATATCGGAGGAGGGGCCGGAATGGCTCCGTTGAGATCACATTTGTTTCATCTCTTTCACACAGAACATACTAAGGACAGAACGGTTTCTTACTGGTATGGTGGCCGATCTAAAAGAGAATTATTCTACACTGATGAGTTCAGAGAGATCGAACAGGAATATCCAAACTTCAAATATGTTGAAGCGCTATCAGAACCGCTGCCAGAAGATAACTGGGATGGTCCTGTTGGCTTTATCCATCAAGTTTGTCTCGACAAGTATCTGAAAGAACATCCGGAGCCAGAAGAGATAGAATACTATCTATGTGGTCCTCCTGCTATGCTTCAAGCAGTATTCAGAATGTTAGATGATTTAGGTGTTCCAGAGGAAAATATTGCCTTTGACGACTTTGGATAAGCTCTGTTAACTTACAAAAAATTCTTTCGGATACGCTACCATTCCGCCAACATGCTTTAGCGAGCCAGGTACTAGTTCTTTTACCATGCAATTTTGTCTTGGTGCTTTGAAGGGAAACCGGATCCCAAATTCATCAGCGATCATATATCCGAATCTTGGATAGTAATTCTCATGCCCTAATAATACAATGGATCTATAACCAAGTAGCAACGCTTTTTCATGTGCATCTCTCATCAATGCTCCACCAATTCCCTTATTTTGAACTTTCGGTAAGACGCTAACCGGACCAAGCGCCAATGTTTCGACTGACTTATTCCCATCAATGATTTTGGCTTTCGTTAGTAATATATGACCATATATTTCCCTATCATGTTCTGCTATGATGGACAACTCTGGAATGAACGACGCTGACTTCCTCAGCTTTTCCACTAAATAATGCTCCGTTTGATCGCTGATCGGTTCATTTTGAAATGCGAGTTCGATCACTTTGTTCACTTCGGTATGATCCCCTTTCTTTTCCTGCCTTAGTTTGACTTTCATTCAGCAATTTATCTGAATTAAATATAACTCTTCCTTGTCCAGGAGAGACTCTTTCTTACATTTGTGCTATGCGTTACCTCACTTTTCTACTTTTATTGTCACTTGCTTCAGCTTGTCAGAAACCTGCAGAATTCGTTAAGATCACAGGTGATACAATGGGAACAACCTATATAATTAAGTATGAAGGGAAGAAGAATTTTCAGCTTCAAATTGATTCTTTGTTGGAAGTGATAAACAATTCCATGTCAACGTATATCAAAAGCTCACTGATAAGTCAGTTGAATTATGCTGAAGCCGGAAACTTCATCACTGTTGAACCTCACTTTGCAAAAGTATACAGGCAATCAGTGAAGATCTGCACTGCTACCGGTGGAGCATTTGATCCTAGCATAATGCCTGTTCTTGAATTTTGGGGCTTTGGTGGCTCACAAAAGAAAGTAAGCGAAGTAGATTCGGCAGTAATAGACTCTTTAAAAATGCTGATCGGTATGGATAAATTTAGTATCCAGAATGCGAAAAATGGGATTATTATATCAAAGTCAACGGACGCAAGGCTTGATTTTAGTGCAGTGGCAAAGGGGTACGCCGTTGACGTACTTTCTCAGTTTTTAATGAATAAAGGCATCGAGAATTTTATGGTTGAGATCGGCGGAGAATTGAGAGGTCATGGCTTCAATGACCGTGGTGAACATTGGGTTATCGGAATAAATAAGCCTGTCGAAAATGCTGCTGAAAGAGATATTAAGGACATTTTCAGGGTTGAAAACATGGCTGTTGCAACTTCAGGAAACTACAGGAATTACAAAGAAATTAATGGCCAGAAAGTCGGGCATACTTTCAACCCAAAAACAGGCTATCCCCAAAGATCAAACTTGTTAAGCGCTACGATATTTGCAAAGACATGCCTTAAGGCTGATGCCTATGCAACTGCATGTATGGTGCTAGGCTTAGAAAAGAGTCTTCAGCTAATAGAAGCATCTGATTCGATCGAGGCTTCATTCATTTATATCGATAGTAGTTCGGAGTTAAAAACGATGCTGACAGAAGGGGCAAAGTCTTATCAGCTTAAGAATTAACTACTTTGGAAGCTCAGGCAATTCATTCTTACAAGCTTCCTCCGGTTTTGCACCGCAAACCTGACAATCTCCGATCTCATTTTTTAAGAAAGGACTGTTCGTGGCACAACCACCTCTGAACTCACCATCTTTCACGAGGATCATTCTCAGACTTAATCCTACGAGGAGAAATACAATGATCACCAGAGTAAGCAGAAAAGTAACTAACATAATTTGCATTGTGCAAAACTAATCTAATTATATGAAGATTAACATTGCTTATTTTTATGCAGTTCAGAAAAAACGAAAAAATCTACTTTAGGTTATGAAATACGAAGACGGACAAAAGGCGTTTGAGCGTTTATTGCAAATTATGGATGAACTACGATTAAAATGTCCGTGGGATAAAAAGCAAACGCTAGAAAGCTTAAGGCACCTTACCATTGAGGAGGTGTATGAACTTTCGGATTCGATCATTGAAAAAGACATGGATGGAATTGAGGAGGAGCTCGGAGATCTTTTGCTACATATGGTCTTTTATGCGAAGATAGGTTCGGAGACAAATGACTTTGATATCGCTTCTGTGATTCACAAGGTTTGTGATAAACTTGTCCAAAGGCATCCTCATATTTATGGAGATGTAGTGGCTGAAACCGAATCGGAAGTAAAGCAAAATTGGGAACAGTTGAAACTACGTGAAGGCAAGAATTCAATCTTAGAAGGAGTTCCTCGATCATTGCCATCGATGGTAAAAGCATACAGAATTCAGGAAAAAGTAACTCAGGTTGGCTTTGATTGGGAAGAGCCAATTCAGGTATATGATAAAGTTCGCGAAGAATTAAAAGAGCTTCAGGATGCCTTTGAAAATGGTGACAAAGGAGAGATTGAGAATGAATTTGGAGATCTCATGTTCTCTATGATAAAT
>JABDMM010000065.1 GCA_013001465.1 Chitinophagales bacterium
AAAGAGATCTTACCGATTCAACCGTGAGCCGAAACCTGGGTGTTCCTTTCGCCCATGTGCTTATCGCTCTCCTCTCCCTGGAAAAAGGTCTTAATAAACTGCGTATAGACAAATCAAAGATCGAAAGCGATCTCGAAAAGAACTGGGCTGTAGTTGCAGAAGCTATTCAAACCATTCTAAGACGTGAAGGATATCCAAATCCGTATGAAGCGCTGAAAGATCTTACCCGCTCCAATAATGTGATCGATAAGGATGCTATCCAAAGCTTCATCGATAAACTTTCAGTTAATGATAGTGTTAAAGCTGAATTACGGGCGATTACCCCGCTTAATTATATTGGAACAGCTGCAAATGAACGAAGCACTTGAAGAAGGAATAGATTTTTATTACAATGAGGATGGACTAATGGTGCTAACCAAAAGTTATCTGTTAAATAGAGGTTACTGCTGTAACAGCGGATGCCTGAACTGTCCGTACGATTCCGAAAGAGATAAGAGAGATGATGGGGCTAAGAAAAGCGAATAGCTTTGATCGGACTGATCTTCGTTACCAGATACGTTGGTAGTATCAATACCAGACTACAGACCAGTAATGTGCCCAAGTTAACCAACATGATCCAGCTTGCCGATAAATGTACCGGAGCAACTTTAACATAGTACGATTCTTCAGGCAACTGAATAAAGCCAAAGTGTTCTTGCAGCAGGCATAGTCCAATGCCGAAGATGTTTCCGGCCAGTATTCCTAATCCAATGATAAAAGCAGCGTTCCAGACAAACAACTTTCGGATCGACCAGTTATCGGCTCCTAGTGTTTTCAGTATACCGATCATATGTGTCCGGTCGAGTATCAATATTAACAAGGCAGTGATCATATTTATGACCGACACGATAACCATCAACAACAGAATGATCGCTTCATTCACGCTTTGTAAGTTAAGCCAGTCGAAGATGTTAGGCTGAAGTGATTTAATACTCAACACGTTTAACTCAGGATTCTCGATCTTGTAATACAACTCATCAGCGATCTCATCAAGTTTATCGCGGCTTTTAATATAATAGGTCTCGTCGGATATCAATCCCAAATTATATATGGTAGTCCACATAAAGTACTTCCAATAGGGTTGAAGCAGTTTTTCATCGGCCGCGATCACTTCAAACCCTCCAACCTCATCACTGCTCCATCCATTGAGTTTTTGAATGTCAGCAATATTGATGATGGCGTGATTCTTATCGAATTCTTCTAGGCTGGTATTAAAGATTCCAACAACATGATAAGGTCTTAGTCTAACGGAATTCTCGATGAAACTCAAAATGATCTTGTCCCCTACCTTCACTTTCAATCTTGTAGCTGTGGATTTCGATAGCAGAATATCATAAGTTGGTTTTGTACCGCTTATTTCAAGCATCTCTCCATCGATGATAAACTCTTGCAAACGCGACCAATCGTAATCACTGCCTACACCTTTAAGGATCACACCTTCGAATTCTTCATCCGTCTTTATAATCGCACCTTTATTGGCGGTTACCTGGATGTGCTTCACTCCGCTAAACATGGCAGGATTGTTGTAAAAGTCCTGATCGATGGAGACCGCTTCTTCTTGTAAAGACTGCGAAACTGAAAATGGGACGATATGGATATGACCCCAGAAACCGAACATTTTAGAACTGATCTCTTTTTGAAAACCGCTTACCATGGAAGTAGTAACGATCATCACCGTTACGCTCAGTGCTACAGCAGTGATCGAAATACGCATGATGAAATTAGAGAAGGAACCTTTATCGGAAAGTCCGGTTCTCTTTAATATGTAAAATGATAAGTTCACTTAAATTTGAGCTTTCATCTGCAATTAAACGAAATAAAACTTTATGAATATACTGTTGAGTCTTTTATTTACTTTTTTGATGTCGGCATGCACCGAACCGCCTGTGAGATCAGAAGCGCCGATGCATTCTCCGAAACAAAAGCAAGAGATCCTGGTTGGAGCTTCTGATCTGAACACCTATTTGCCTAAACTGGAGGGTAAGCGTGTCGGATTGCTGATCAATCACTCATCTTATGTAGGCGATGCTCATCTGATCGACCTGCTTTTAAGCAAGGATGTTGATGTAACGAGGATATTTGTACCGGAACATGGTTACCGTGGCATAGCAGATGCCGGTGAGATCATCGACGACGGTAAAGATCCTAAAAGCGGTATCCCCATCAGTTCGCTTTATGGAGAAAACAAAAAACCAAAACTGGAAGATCTGGAAAATGTTGATCTCATGATCTATGACATTCAGGATGTAGGAGTTCGCTTCTATACTTATATCTCTTCGCTGCATTACATGATGGAAGCCTGTGCCGAATCGAACACACCGCTTATCGTACTCGACAGGCCAAATCCGAATGGCTTTTATGTAGACGGACCCACACTCGACATGAAGTTTCAGTCATTTGTTGGTATGCATGCGATACCTGTAGTTTATGGAATGACGCCAGGAGAGCTGGCAAAAATGATCAATGGCGAAGGCTGGCTAAACAATAATGTGAACTGTAGTTTGGAAGTGATCCCATGCATCAATTATGCCCATCATTTAAATTATTCATTACCGATAAAACCATCACCGAATCTTCCGAACGACAGATCGGTGCAGCTTTATCCATCATTATGCTTTCTGGAAGCTACCGTAGCAAGTGTAGGCAGAGGCACAAAGTCGCCTTTCCAGATCGTTGGATTGCCGATGACATTGGAAAACTTTGATACGCTATTCGTACCACAAAGTATGAACGGAGCGAAAAATCCAAAACATTTAGGTAGGGACTGTTATGGCTATTCATTGCGCGATCCCAATCCCCGCTTTGCTGAAAAGAGAAATCGGTTGAATCTCACATTTATCATAGAGCTCATGAAAATGTATACTGAAGGTCAATTCATCGACAGACCGGATTTCTTCGACAAACTCGCAGGAACAGATAAGCTGAGGATGCAGTTGGAAGCGGGGCAATCGGAAGAAGCGATCCGACAAAGCTGGCAGGAAGAGCTCGAAGCGTTTAAAGTAAAGAGAAGTAAATACCTGATCTATGATTGATAAGGAACAATGTAGAGTCGTATTTATGGGGACGCCGGAGTTTGCTGTTGAAAGTTTGAAAGCCATCCATGAAGCAGGGTACAATGTTGTAGGAGTCATCACAGCCGTTGATAAACCTGCAGGACGAGGAAGATCGATACAACAATCGGCGGTGAAGAAATATGCAGTCGAGCACGAGCTGGAAGTGCTTCAGCCTAAAAACTTAAAAAACAAAGATTTCATCGCGGACCTATCTGCATTAGAAGCAGATCTCTTTGCAGTGGTTGCGTTCAGAATGCTGCCGGAAGTAGTCTGGTCCTTGCCTCCAAAAGGAACGATCAATCTCCACGCCTCCCTCCTTCCCGATTATCGAGGAGCAGCGCCGATAAACTGGGTATTGATCAATGGAGAAGAAGAAAGCGGACTCACCACCTTTTTCATCGAAAAAGAGATCGATACCGGCAAGATCATACTTCAGAATAAACTTAAGATCGGTGAAAACGAAACCGCCGGAGAACTACACGACCGCATGAAAGTGGCAGGTGCAGAGTTGCTTCTGGAAACTGTGGACTCCATCTTCAGCGGAAGCTATACCCAATACGACCAGGACCCGGAAAAATATAAAAACAAAGCACCTAAACTATTTAAAGAGAACTGCAGGATCGACTGGGACAAAGACGCGACGACAGTACACAACTTCATCCGCGGACTATCACCATTTCCCGGAGCCTGGACTAAACTGGGAGATAAGATCCTGAAAATATACAGATCGAAAGTCGACGAAGAAACAGAAAGCGGTATAGCAGGAGAAATTACAGTCACTGAAGACTCCAAATTAAATATTGCCTGCGGCGAACAGTGGATCGAAGTCTTGGAATTGCAAATGGAAGGAAAGAAGAGGATGGCTAGTTCGGAGTTTTTGAAAGGAAACAAGGTGGGATCTGTTATGCTTAGCTGAAATCATGTGTTCATGTGCTCATTTGTTCGTGTGCTCAAGTGCTCGTCGATGTATAACTTATAGACTAAAGAACATGCTTTCTTCTTGAATTTTATTCAAGATCTTCGCGGGGACTTAATTTTAGGAATTATAATAACTATATAAAGTGTTTGAGTACTAAACTATAGGCACATGAACCCATGAGCAAATGAGCAAATGAGCTAATGCGCATCAACAACCACCTTACCCTTACCCAGAACTTCTCCATTACTCACAATTTGCACCACATATATTCCCGCACCTAAACCTTTGAGATCCAGTGGCAAATCAATCATGCCCTGATAAGCTTTGACAGTCATGACTTTCTGTCCCAAGAAATTGAACAGTAAAACTTCCGCATCTATAGTTAAGGGTCTTTCCAGGAGTATCTTTGTCTGCTTTCTTGCAGGATTTGGGTATATAAGAAATGTTGAAGTCAACGCTGCAGGATCTTGAATTCCTGTATTCAAAGTATCGCATCCCGGCACAAGACAACCCATACTATCAAGGCGCAGAACCCAGATATCGCGATCCAAGCGGGTGGTATCTGTTATAGAAGGGGCTGTACCCAGCACAATGATGTCCCCATTGTCTAAAACATCAATATCTGTAAAATAACACTGATCCCAGGCTGGAATCCTTCTTGTTGAATATGTTCGCTGCCATATCAGGTTCCCATCCAGGTCAAATCTCATAGCCAGTCCTTTTGAGGCGACATTGTATTCACCGCATAAGAAAATTCCATACTTAGGATGAAAAGTAGCGTTCCAGATTGTAGTCGATAATGAGTTATTATCGACTACAAACTTCCTCCATATGATGTTACCATCTAGATCAAGTTTCGCCACATAATTATTATCTCCTGTTTGAGATAGAGCACCCAAGGTGTCCATATGCCCCCAACAAAAGATAAAATCATCCACAAAAACAAACGGCACCATCCCTCCTTCAGATCGTTTTGTTCCATAGGTCTTATCCCAGATTTTCCCACCAACAGGGTCGGTTTTCAGCAGATAATTATCATACTTCCCTTTTCCAAAACTATTAGTGTATCCTCCGATATATAAATTTCCTAGGTTGTCTTGTACTATCCCAAAGCCTATTTCATCTTCAGAACCACCATAAGTTTGGATCCAAATGTTGTTTCCATTTGAATCATGTTTGGAAAGAAAAATATCTGCTGTTGTTCCTCCAAATCCTAGACCACCGGTTAAGATAAATTCATCATTATCAGTTAGTAAAATGCCAGTCCCACCTGCATCTGAACTATCCCAAATAATCGTCCAAACTGTATCGCCAAACTCATTATGTTTATTGAAAAACATTTTTCTCTCGCCTGAGACCGTCTTTACAAGAAAACCAGAGTTGTAAAATATTCCATTTGACGATACTGAGCTTAAATTTGCTGTACTAAATCGAATATTAGGAAACTCTATATAAGACCTGCTA
>JABDMM010000144.1 GCA_013001465.1 Chitinophagales bacterium
AGGAATAGGCATTCCCTCCAACAAGATTAAAGGAGTATCTCATTATATTATTCACCCATTTCTTTTTTGAGATCACTTCATGTACAGCATCATGCCCGATGTTAAATATGATGAACAGCGAAGTGACACCCCAAAGCAATGAACATACAAAAGCTAAAGAGGGATCGGCTGAAATGAATACAATATAGACATAAAGCAATGCCCACGTAAACAAGAGTAAAATTGCCTTCAACCAGAACACAGCACCGGCATGGCGCCCATTTGCTTTTATATAATCCCTGACCTTGTTGTTCAGATCAGTTTTGAATATATCAAACCGTTTGCTCTTCATTCATACGGGAGTATTCTGTGTAAATGCTAAAGTCTTCACTGTTATTATCGACAAGTTCTTTATAGGCATCAAGCATGTCTTTAACAATACCGATGGTCAGATCAAATGTGATCTTTATCACCCGTTTCAATCCATTCCAGTCTTCCTCTGTTTTAACCACCTTCTTTATGATCTCCCGAACTTCTTTAGCGTGGCTTTCATCAAGAGTAACATGCCCGCTATAGAATGTCATCTGATCTTTTTCAAGCCCCATGGATTCCATGAGGTTCGTCATGAAGTCATTGATGAAAGGACAAGCATTTTCAGACCAAAATCCGTAACCTAGATGGTGTATTGGATTTTCACTTCGGGCTTCATTGTAAAGAAATGAGATCAGCAGTTGAGTAGAAGGAAGCGGTGGAGGCATAGTATCTGCAGTAACGTTAAAACCTAAAGCATTGATATCCTTAAGAGCCATAAGTTCGTGACCGGTTTCCTCCATAGCATGCTCAAAACAGTAATGCATGTATTGAAAATTGTTGTTGTTCATATTAACTCCAACAAGTGCCTGGTGGCGGGGAGTATGAACAGCATAATGGTAAACCTGCGAAAGGTAAATGGCAACTGAACGCTTGTCTTTAAACGCAGCGTCCATCTCCAGCATTTTAGCAGCTTCACTTTGAAAGGTCTCTTTCCAAAGTTGGTCTACGTATTGTTCCAGTTCCTGTAATTTGTTGTTCATTTTTTTTGGGTTTTAGCTGAATATGGATCGATCCGGCAGGTTTTAACGTAAAATGCGGATTCATAGCAACCTTCTTAGAATCGATCTCAAACTCAAAGTTATTAAATAGATAAAAGAGAATATGATAGATCTCAAGCAAAGCAAGTTTTTCACCAATACAAGATCGTATCCCAATGCCAAAGGGGAAATAGTACTTATGCTCCAGAGCTTTATCGTTAAAAAACCGGTAAGGGTCAAAGAGGTCCGGTTTATCCCAGTATTTTGACGAACGGTGAAACACAAAAGGCGACAGTACAACATCAGTATTCGAATCAATTTTCATGTCACCAATCAGGATATCCTCTGTACTGGTCCGGCCTAGTATCCATGCAGGTGGATAAAGACGCAGTATTTCCTTCACACAGGCGATCGTTAAAGGGATCTGCATTTGAAGTTTGTGATAATCTTCCAGGCTTTCAATGGAAGACAACTCCTCCCTCATTCTTCTTTTGATACCCTCATTTCTGCTTAACTCATAGAGCAACCACACCGTTGCACTTGCGGTCGTTTCGTAACCAGCAGCGAAAAGGTTTGCAACATCTTCCACGCAGTCATTTTCTGCAAAGTACTTACGTATGAGATTGGGCTTTGGAGATCGGCGGGCGGAAATGATGTTCGCAGATAACACATCAAACATTTGCTTTCGATAAAAAGAAGTCCTGATGTTCAGTGGATCGACCAGGAAAGGTACCGGACTGATCATCCTCCTGAAAGTAGGCTCCATCATTTTTGTTACTGATATTCTTATTTTTTCAGCGTCTTCATCACTAAAATCTCCGAAGAACAACCTGCCAATAACATTTATGGTGATCGACGCCATAACTACGTCCAATTGGGCATTGACTCTACCGGAAGAAAACAAAAAGTGGATCGCATCATCCATGGTTGACGTGAATCCATTTAGTTCAGCGGTATTGAAAATACCTCTGCAGGCATTTCTCTTTTCCCTCCATTCTTCCTTATCTGTTGAGATCAAACCCACTCCCATCGCTTTCCTTGTATAATGCTGGGCACGTGGTGTTTTCACGAGACCTTTTTGGTCCGCTTTAAAGAAATCGTATAACAGATCAACGCTCGATGGGATCACAACCTTTTGCCCCGGAAGATTAAGCATCACTATATCAAACTCATTGGTAATATCCAATAAAGCAGAAAGGTCACCTCTTTTTATCTTGCGCAACAAACTCAATGAATCCAATATACCAACAGCACACTTTCTCATAAACTTTAATTTAGATCGGATGATGCTATTAAGATATGATATCGGTCATGTGTTCAATTGATATCTGTCATCTAAAAGAGATAGCCATTACTCATTAAATGAGGCAGTGAGATATTGAGTTACAATTCAATCTTCAACCTTCAAAAATTGAGAAATTGAGAAAAATAAGACGTGGCGCAGCCACACCACCATCTTCACATTTTCACATTTCCACATCTTCACATTTGCAACATCTTAATCCCAGCTAAAACCTCTATCTCCATAGAATTCTCCGCTGGTGGAAGCGGACAAGAATAGATATAATTATAAGCACAATATGGATGATATGATTTGTTGAAGTCGATGACGATCTGGTCTCCTTCCGGAATTTTTAGGTCGATATATCTGCCGCCTCCGTATGTCTGCTTACCATTGGTGAGGTCGTTGAATGGTAGAAAGAGTTCGCCTTCATAATCTGCTTGCTGACTGAACTTCACATTCTGAAGCAACCTGAGTGTATGCGTCTTCCCTTTTAAAGTAAAATAAGCAATACCATACTGAACATACTCCGGAAGTCTCTCTGTGGAGGTTTTCATTTTAAACGGTTCCTCTTCTGCTGTTCGTTCAAAGAAAGCCGTGACACGATAGCTTTCATCGATCGGGAAAAAGGGATGACCATCGAATTGCTTTCTGTCCTTCTTTGTAAGCGGACTATCATCCTTGTCTTTGTAGTGTTCATTCAGTTCTTTCTGGAACTTAATGATCTCAGCAGAATACGGCATCTTGTCATTCAATGGGGAAAGGAATAAGATCAGGAGGATAGATAGGGTTTTCATGTTATTAAAGATAGAGATTTATTGAAAGAATGCAATTGGAGTCATTAGTACAAAGTACAACTCATTCTAATTAACTCATTGCTCTCCTTTATGTCTGGCAGCTTGAAAAGGCAATAAGAACTAATGTGCTGATCTGCTCAAGTTCAAATTAGTAAAATTTTGCATCCTCATCTTTTTCCAAAACAAATCTCCCACTCCCCCTGTTTTACGTGAAAATAATCAACATGAAAATCAGATCACTTTATATTCTAATTGCGATATTTTCATCAACATTACTGTTTGCAGGTGGTAGTCCAAAAACAGATAATGAGATATACAACGAAGGTGTACATCTAATGATGGAATTGAAATTCTCCAAAGCGGAAAAGAAATTCCAAAAGGCGCTGAAGGGTTCTCCGGACTTTGCGGAAGCACACAATAACCTCGCTTATTGCCTGAGAAAGCAAGGCGAGAAATATTACGAAGAAGCAATGCAACATTATAATAAAGCCATCGAATTGAAACCGGATGCGGCTGAGCCCTATATGTACAGAGGAGTTTTGTTTGTAAGCATGGGAAATAAAGAAGCTGCTCTTCGAGATCATGCCACACTTATCGATCTTGGAGCCGATAAACTGGCTACAGAACTGGAATGGGTCATAACAAATTCAAAAGAAAAAGAACCTGAGCAATTCTTTGGCGTATTTCAGAAAGTAGACGCTTGACATCATTCTTCTGTTTGTCCTGATCAATAAAATAAGGGTGATGATCGATCACATCAATAGGAAAAAATGAACATACTGATCTTATTGAACTCCTTTGTCGATCATAATTGACAACCAATGAATCTTAACGGATCATCCAATCAGTTTTGTTATCTGCGGATCAACTTCCCCAATATTCGAAAACAACATCATACATCTGATTTCCCAGGTCATAAGACACTCTAATGGTTCTTAATTCACTCCAGATATCTGGTCTGGCAAATGTAAATTCTTTGGTAACCGTCATGATCTCAATTCCCTGCTTGTCCTTTAACACAACAGTGTATATGGTTCCTTCAGCTATATCATTACCACTGTTAAGGTAGAAATAGCCGGATGGACCCACCATTGTTTCAGATATTGCAGTACCTGTCAATAGTTCAAGTCGGACGATCATGGAGTCTGGCAGACTGATAGTATTGACCCACATAAGTGGATTATCAACCATCATCTCATCCAATGTTGGCCAATCACCACCCAAACATGGAGGTACGTTAGGCATTCCCCCTAATGTTTGGCAGCGATCTGAAAGATAACCTATAAATTCCTGACTCATTTCAAGGCCACAAGCATCCTTGATCCTTTCCTGGGCATTTTCCATATAAGTAGGATCACACCATAAATCATAAATTTTCTCTGCCATGTGTTCCATTGCCGACTTACAATCTTTGCAAGCAGAAGTTTCAATACCGCATGCCCCAAACATCGTTGCTATGGCTGCGGTGATAATGGATAAACTCAATAATCTCTTCATCTCAATTAATTTTACATGACTAAAATATAAGTTTATAATAATCGTGTTTATTATCCTATGACTTATGTCACCATTGGGAAATTGAAACAATGGAAAATTATAAAATTGAGGAATTGAGGAAGGAGTTGAGTTTTGTTAAAAATTCAAAACTCACCCTTCAGTAATTGAGCATGGAGACTACAGGATCTTGATCACCGGATGAAGACGATACTTATTGTTCCCATTGACCTTAACAGATTTGTTAGCATCAAAGTCAAACTTGATCGTATTCAAACTATCTTGATAGATCGGCTGTACCAATTTGATCTTGATACCACTCTGTTGAGCACTTGGAGTAACCAATGGATAAATTGCAGAATCTTTTTCAACCGTATTGTTCGGACCCAGTATCAGCCTGATCTCATCGATTATGGCCAAAACAGGCAATGAATCATTAACAATGGCTGTATCAATACCATTCTGGAAATCCAATAAATTGTAGATGCCCTGATTTGTAGTAAGGTCATACCAAATGCTGTCCTGCACTCTGGCCCTGACCTGAAGCAGATCGATATTAACTGCGGTATACGGACCAGGAGTATCCGTCATTAATATCTGGATCGGAGCCTTAGGAACATGATTAAAAACTTCAGAAGGAGACGGAACATTGTTGCCTTTATAACAAGAAACTAATAAAACAGAAACAATACCCAACAGGAAAAAGAAACTCAATATTTTTTTCATAGCGATCTTTTAAAGAATCAAATATAATATATATCAAATTATCTTTAAAATCAAGTTTTGTGCCATGTTCTGATATGATGATATGCTGATGATCGTATGGCTTCGCATGTAATATGCAGTAGATTCAGCTTACGGTAAATCATCAAGAATTGTGGCAGAATGTCAAAGTAATTGCTGATGTCTATCAGTTTAGCAAGAACCAGGAAATGAAATCTTTAAATTTATCGGATCATTTCTGAAGATTTTTAGAGATAACAAGTTTTTCGGTAAAGACTTGATCTTCCGAAACTATGTTCACCAGGTAAATACCGGATCGGAAATCGGAAATATCAATACTTGTAGCAGCACCAAACTCACTTGAACTGAGGATGCGTTTTCCGGTCATATCAAACACCTCCAGCAGAAACATTTCTGTTCTATTGAAGATGATATTGAGTATGTCACTGGCTGGATTTGGAAAGATCCGAACTCCCCAATTGTTTCCGGAAGATATGTTTGTTTTTGAGATCGCACTATTCACAGTAAAGAATTGACTTCCTGAATAATCAGATAACCTTAGTGGATTGACGCTGCATCCTGTTAGAATTCTCCATTTGTAGTTTCCAGGAGGAACGTTTGGAATAGTTAATGAGGTGGAACTCCCGGGTGTGATCGTATCCCTGTAGGCATTATTAAAATTACCCGGATCCACAGTAGCTTCAAAGAGATATCCGATACTCCCTATAGCTTGATCCCAAGAAAATGTAACCGTTGAACCATTTACTACTGCTTGTAGATTAGGAGGAGGTTGGCAAGATGGAATACAAAAAGTATCTATAGATGACCATGCACTAGTAGTATCAGGGCAATTTGCTCTCACTCTCCAGACATAACAGATCTCAGATAGGTTTTTAACATTGAATAAAGTATCTGTAGTAGTGATCTCTACCCATGAACTTTCGGATGATCCTAGGATACCTCCATTTATTGTGTATGAGATTGCGTCAGGTGTCGAACCATAGGACAATCTTGCTTTTGATCTACTACCGGCAATTACAAAATTTGAAGCGGAATGATTTTCCGGGATGAAGTCACAAAAGCAAGGAATGTTAGTTATCCCATCGCAATCCATATCGATGGTACTTTTGCATATTTCTGAAACCCCCGGATTGATCATCGAATCCGCGTCATTACAATCTCTGCATTCTTTAAATCCATCATTATCTCCATCTGTATGATATTTAGAGGTATCGATAGAAGTACCAATGACTCCATTATTTATAAACTGACCTCCTATAGAATCAAATGCTCCATAAGGATCCAGGATCTCTCCATTGTTAATAATTTCTCCATCGTTTATAACAACCGTATTTGGTCCTGTAATGATCAGAGCATCATTTATGATGAGATCATCATTGATGAGAGTATCATTGATATATATAATACCACAAAGTCGATTGAGCAGATCACCATCATTGTAGATACCTTTTGTATTGTCAAGATCGATATGCAATAAACTGGTGTTTTCAAAGATCCCTTTATTTAGCAAGCCAAAACCATTCCCTGTCTGGTCTGCTGTATCCCTGTTTATGTATATCTGGTTATTGTTTAAGAAGTAATCACCCTCACCATTCTCGATACCGTTATTGTCACTAATTAGAATTTCTATATATCCATCGTTTGTAAAAGTTGAATTGTTGTCAATTCCTGCGAGCTTTGTATCAGATATAATAAGACTCGATGATGGTCCATTTACAAAATTCTTTCTGTTATCTATGCCCGGTCCGGCCAGAGATTTAAGAATTGTTATACTGCCATAGTTTTCAGTGAGGATCTTTTCGTTGAACCAAACCGCATCAGTTATGTTATTTGAAACAACGATAGAGGCCGACATGTAATTAATAAATGTTCCCTCAAGGTTTCTTACCGAATAGTCATTTATTACACTGTCGATTTCTATACTACCATAGTTTTCGAAAAGCCCATGCTTATTATAGATTCCAATTCCCCCGATCAAGTTTGATATTTCAATGGTTGCATTCAGGTTATTCGTAAAATGACCGTGATCCATAAGAATTCCTTCTTTTGCAATATTCTCCAAAAGGATGTCTCCATTGTTCGTAAAAATCCCATCGGCAACGATACCGTGTCCAATTTCTGTGGAATTGATAAAAATGCTGCCGTTATTAGTGATTGTAGTTGAAGTTTCAGATGCATTTATTCCTGATCCTCTGTTATTAGTGATAATCAAATCACCGTTGTTCAATAAAGTAGCATTATCCTCTTCCATCTTGATAGCATCTCCTCCTGAATCATCAATTCTCAATAAGCCGTCATTCTTTAAGGTGGCAGAGCTACGAAGCCTAATTCCAAACTGGCTTCCGTGCAGGACATGAAGAACACCTGAATCTGATATAGCGAGATTCGAGCCATCTTCAAGAGTTATTTTGTTGGCATGTGCAAGATTATTTACAATAGGATCAAAAAGAGAATCCGCAACATTTGGAATAATACAGATCGTATTAGAATCCGGGATTCCGCAAGGAGACCAGTTTCCTAGTGTTGACCAATCTGAATTTACATTCCCGGTCCAGGTTAAAATGTCATCCGAGATAAAATTCAGTAACACGACTGTGTTTGTGCAACTACCAATATTACCGGCGCTGTCTCTAGCAGTAAAAGTGACAATTGTTGTATCAGACTCATAATTACCCGATGCATTACATGTATTGTTGAAGTCATTTAATGCACAAGTATCCAAATAGGAACAGTTATCACTTATAGTTGGGGATGGGACAGTGACAAAAGCTTCACATGAAAAATCAGCATCCACTACAATAACAGAATCGAGGCAAGATAGAACTGGCGGCGTATCATCGATTCCCTTCTTTACTGCTTCAAACCCAATAGATGCACAGCTTCCGTCGGTCTTATCAGTAACAGTAACAATATATTTGGCGGCAGACAGCCCTGTTGCAAGAGAAGTAGTCTGTCCGGATGGATCGCTCCATTTAAAAGAATAAGTGGATGTTCCGGTATAAATGACTTCTAAAGCACCATCAGATTCTCCGGGACAAGAAAGTTCTGATTCGATGATCTGCACGATGTATGGGTTATTACAGGGTGGAGGACATACATTAAAGGTATCTAGAATATAAATTGTTGATTGGCAAGCACTTTGATTTCCCGAACTGTCTGTTACAGTTAGTGTAACAGCCTTGCCTGGCACGTCAGAACAAGAAAAAATGGTTTGTGATAAACTAAGTGAAACAGAACTGCACTTATCAAAACTACCTCCATCGACTGTCTCAGCTTTCAGAGTTTGAATACCCCCGGTATCCAAATATAGTGTAGTACTTAGAATAAAACAAAGAGGATTGTGTTGATCAGGTTCTATTGATACTGTATCGTAGGCTGTAAAAATACATCCTGAGTCGTCTGTTATAATAACAGAGTATACCCCTGCTGACAAACCTGTAGCTGTTGAGTTTGTCTGATCCCCACTAGCACTATCCCACAAATATGAGTACGGTGGGTTTCCACCGGAAGGATTTACGGTAATGATTCCATTAGAGTAGGAAGCACCCGGAGATATACAAGAAGCATCTATGGAAGAAATACTTACGGTAAAGGAATCACAGGGGATAAATTGCTGTATTTCTTCTTTTGAGTAAGCGATATGCACGTTTACTGCTATAGCACAAAGTACTATAGCACAAGACTTAAGCAAGAACATATTGTAGGGTTTTGAATTATAGTATTCAATATACTAAATTTTATCTTTAATACACTATTTACAAACCAATGACTTATATATCAGAAAGTAGTGAAGGTGTTGGGAGTAGTATGCAAAATGTGCTGATAAATCAATACTAACTGAAGTTGGAAGTCATAAAGTAGGCAAGTACTCAGATATTTCATGGTTTCATAAGTTCGCTTTTTCGATCAGTTTTACTTGATACTTGGGGGCTTTTGCTATTTCGTTACTTTTTATCTCTTCATGCAAACTTGTAAGCGGTCAAAGTATAAAACTTAAAGAGGGATTCATGGTTTAAAGAAGAAAGTCTCCTGTTCAGAAGACTTTCCCTCTCAGTCAAAAGACTTTCTCCCTTAGTCAGAAGACTTTCCCTCTTAGTCGGAGGACCTTCCCTCTTAGTCGAAGGACTTTCCCTCTTAGTCGGAGGACTTTCCCTC
>JABDMM010000083.1 GCA_013001465.1 Chitinophagales bacterium
GTACATACTATTATATAATTGAATTCAACGATGGAGTCACGAAGGCAATCTCGAAATTCCTGGTAATCCATCGAGGTAAATAAAAATTGACAACTCTAAATTTTAATATATGAAGCGCTTTTTTCAAACAGTAATAGTCTTAGTGACAATTCACACTATTGCATTTGCGCAGCAAGATGCTGAATACAGTATGTATATGTTTAATGGCCTGTACTTAAACCCTGCTTATGCAGGTAGCCATGAATTGATCAGTATGTCAGGAATTTACAGACATCAGTGGTCGGGAATTGAAGGAGCGCCAAGATCAGCGTCATTCGGTATACATACACCTTTTAGAAAAGAACAACATGCCGTTGGCTTATTGCTTACAAATGACAGATTAGGAGTAACAAATATGTATTCTGTAAACGGTAGTTATGCGTTTAGGGCTAAGATCAATAATACAACAAAACTATCTCTAGGTGTGTCTCTGGGTTTTACTCAATACTTATCTGATCTTACGGAGCTCGTTCTTCCTACAGATAATCTCGATCCAACCTTTGCTGTCGATCGAAGTTTGTTTATGCCGAATATGGGTTTTGGAGCTTATTTGTTTAGTAACGTCTATTATGTGGGATTCTCTGTACCTCACCTGATCAATAATAGCATGAATGAAAAACTAGAATTTGAGGCCACAGATGCTGTCGCACGTCAATATAAACACTATATGGCAACTGCAGGATATGTATTCGGGCCGGAGGATGCAAAACTCCGATTTAAACCTTCCATCCTAATGAAGTATGTTAAAAATGCTCCTATCGATTTTGATCTTAATGCGAGTTTATTGATCGACAGTCGCTACTGGGTTGGTCTTTCATATAGAACAGGTGGGAATGCTGAAGGAAAATCAGGCGATGCGATCGTAGGAATTTTCGAATTTAAAGCTACATCTGCATTAAGACTTGGCTATGCTTACGACTATACCATTTCAGACCTCGGAGCCTATAATACAGGAACTCATGAGATCATGGTTGGATTTGATTTTGGTTTTGAAAAAGAAAGATTTGTTTCTCCTCGATATGTTAAATATTTCTAAACTATGAAAAACTTTGACTACATGAAATATCGATCATCTATCCTCTTTTTATTTTTTGCTATCGCTATAGTCTTTCCCGATAATTGCGATGCACAAAAAGGATTGATCGCAAGAGGAGACAGGAAATTTCAAAAATTTGATTTCCTTCAGGCTGCTGAAATTTATAAAAAAGCAGTCGAAAAATATCCCGAATCTGCTCAAGCAAATGCAAAATTGGCTGACTGTTACAGATTGATGAACGATCTCGAGCAAGCAGAATTGTACTATGCGCTTGTTGTAGAGGAACCGGGCGCTGATCCTATGAGCCAGCTATACTTTGCTCAATCTCTGAGAAGTAATGGAAAATATGACGTAGCTAAAGAATTCTTCGAAACCTATTCGGAATTGAACCCGGCTGACCAATCTGGAAAGAAAATTGCCGAGACCATGGAGCTTGTTAAGCTCATGGCCGAACCTAATCCGCTATATCAGGTAGAGCTCCTATCATTTAACACGGCTGCTTCTGAATTTAGTCCAGCGTTCTATGGTGATGGAATAGTTTTCGCAAGCAACAGAGCAAAAGAATTCTTTATTAAACGACTCGATCTACGTACCCAGAATAAATTCTTACAGCTATTTAAAGTAGATAAGGACGAAAGTGGTAAGTTTAAAAACCCACAATTTTTTGAAGGTAAATCGGTAAATGGTAAGTACCATGAAGGACCTGTAGCCTTCAATAGAAACGAATCAGAAGCTCTGCTTACCAGGAGTAATTATACTAGCGGGCGAGAAGTCAAAGGAGTGGATAAAACTGTTCATCTCAAACTCTTTACTATTTCATACAGCTCAACAGATGACCAGTGGGGAGGAATCAAGGAAGCTGTCCCTTTTAATAGTAACAATTATTCTGTAGGCCATCCCACAGTTAGTCAAGATGGGCAGTGGCTTTATTTTATGAGCGATATGCCAGGAGGATATGGTTCTACCGATATATATGTGAGTAAGTTAACAGCTGGTGTATGGGGTACTCCGGTTAACCTGGGTCCTGAAGTAAATACTTCCGGTCATGAAATGTTCCCTTTTATTGGAGCAGATAATATGCTGTACTTTGCATCTTCCGGGCATCCCGGTCTGGGAGGTCTCGATATGTATACTTCAGAATTAATCGATAATAGATGGACAAGAGTCGCGAATATGGGTGCTCCAATTAACAGCAATAAAGATGATTTCGGCATCATTGTTGATGAAACTGGAAAGGCTGGATATTTTACATCCAACAGAGATGGTGGTTTTGGCGACGATGATATCTATGCATTCTCTAAACAAGGGGTACTGATAACAGGCGTTGTATTTGATCCGAGAACCGATGAACCTGTTTCAAATGCCTTTGTTGAACTTGAAGATGGAAGATCTGTTCTAACGGATACAGAAGGTGGATTTAAATTCAATATGGAACCAAACAATAAATACATCGTCTCTGCTTCCAAAGAAGAATATTTGCCTGAAGAAATGTCGGTTAATGTATCGAACACTCCTGCATTTATAAAAATCCCAATTCAAAAAGATCTGGGAATCGTTCTCGAAGTGGTGGTGCAGGATAAAGTGAGTAAAGAGAAATTGAGAGATGCATTGGTCGTCCTTAAAAATTCTGCTACAGGGCAGGTAGTTGAGTGTAAAACTAATGGTGAAGGGTTATGCGTATTTCCTCTGGAAGAAAATGCAAGTTATCAAATCACTGGATCAAAAGATCTTCCCGATCCAAACAAGAACTATTTAACGATTTCAACTTCATTCTCTTCTGCTGGTCGAAAAAGTGGATCCACAATTTTTGCCGTAATCGATCTTGAAATGGTGGAGAAAGGTGTCGCAATTAAAATTGATAATATCTATTATGATCTCAATAAATGGTTTATTCGTCCTGATGCTGCAATAGAACTCGATAAGATAGTTAAGATAATGACGGATAACCCAACTATGAGAATAGAGTTAAGCTCCCACACAGATAGTAGGGGAAGCGATAAGTACAATAAAGATCTTTCCGCTAAAAGAGCTCAATCAGCCGTTGAATATATCCTTGGCAATGGTATTGCTGATAATCGAATTGTTTCTGCCGGATATGGCGAAGAAAGACTTGTTAATAATTGTTCAAATGGTGTGCAATGTTCTGAAGAACTGCACCAGGACAATAGAAGAACTGAGTTCAAAATTCTTCAATTTTAGATCAGATCCTGGCGGAGTCTGTTAAAAAAATCCTCTTTTTCCTGTAATCTAATCTTACATCAAGTTTTACATTCACATATGTTAAAATGTAAAGTGTTTTACGTTGATGAATAGAGTCTAATATTTAGAAAATCATATATTAAATTTTATTTAAAGTATGTAACTAAATATCCTCAAATGAGTATCATTTATAGTAGTATTTGAAATTTAGCCATCAAGTGATGAGTTGAAAAAATGCCTATAGAAGATAGATACTTGAATATTAGATCGTTATGTAAGCTTTTAATCGGGGGATTCCTGCTTCTAGCTATGAGTCCAACTGTTTTAGCTGCAGATTCTGTTTGTACTACAGTTACAAATGATACTTTCTTTGTGAATTCGGACACCAATGTAGATTCATATTTTTGGACCGTCCCCACCGGAGCATCAATTGTAAGTGGACAAGGAGATACTCTGATCGTTGTCGATTGGAGTGGGGCTTCACAAGGAATAGACAGTGTTTGCGTATTCTCGATAAATGCATGTGATACAAGCAATCCTGTTTGTATTGGTATTGAAGTCTTCTTCCTCCCAACTACAGCTGCGGCTGGTTCTGATTCAACAGTATGTTCTTCTTCATACACATTGGCAGGTAACAATCCCGCAATTGGCTCCGGAAGCTGGAGCTTAGTTAGTGGATCTGCATCGATAACAACTCCTTCCCAATTTAATACTACAGTAACAGCACTTGGTCAAGGCCCGAATGTATTTAGATGGACAACAGCAAATGGTCCATGTGCTACATCTTCAGATGATGTTACTATAACAAGAGATACACTTCCTATAAACGCAAACGCTGGAGCTGATATCGATACTTGCGATGTTACTAGCGTGCAAATGGCAGCAAATAGTCCTGGTGTAAGTGAAACAGGGACATGGTCGATTGTAAGTGGAGCTGCTACTATTACTACCCCAAATAGTCCTACAACTTCAATAACCGGTCTCTCGTCAAATGCGACTGTAGTTTTAAGGTGGACTATCTCTACCCAGTATGGTGTCTGCGCATCAACTTCAGATGATATGACCATAAGGATTGATGAAACCGCTTCCGTAGCAAATGCAGGAACAGATATAGATACCTGTGATGTTACAAGTGTTCAGTTAGCTGCGAATTCGGTCGGAGCAGGTGAAACAGGAACTTGGACAGTTGTAAGTGGAACCGCAACGATCACCAGCCCAAACAGTCCTACAACATCTATCACAGGTTTAGTATCGAACACCACAGTTGTAATGCGGTGGACGATCACCACATTATATGGAATATGTGTTTCGACTGCTGACGATGTAACAATAAGAATAGATGAAACAGTAACGACTGCAAATGCGGGCTCAGATATCGATACTTGTGATGTTACAAGTGTACAGATGGCAGCCAATGCTGTAGGTGCAGGTGAAACTGGAACATGGACTTTAATAAGTGGTAGTGCATTTATTATAGATCCAAATGATGAAACAACAGCCATTGCAGGAATTTCTTCCAATAGCACTGTTGTCCTTCGTTGGACAATAACTACGTTATATGGAATATGTCCATCCTCGTTTGATGATGTAACTATAAGAGTAGATGAAACTGCCACTGTTGCAAATTCAGGTGCAGATATTGACACATGCGATGTGTCGAGCATCCAGTTATCAGCGAATACTGCGGGTCCGGGAGAAACCGGAACATGGTCCGTTGTAAGTGGAACAGCAACAATAACAAGTCCAAATAGCCCTACTTCTTCGATCACAGGTTTAGTGTCCAATACGACTGTTGTGATGCGTTGGACGATAACTACATTATATGGAATATGCGCATCGACTCAAGATGATGTGACGATCAGAATAGATGAAACAGCGACCGTAGCAAATGCAGGTACAGATATCGATACTTGTGATGTGACAAGCCTAAATCTTGCAGGAAATGCAGTCGGCCCGGGAGAGACAGGAACGTGGACGGTAGTGAGTGGCACAGCCACAATTACAAGTCCGAACAGCCCAACGACTTCGATCACAGGCTTAGTGTCGAATACGACCGTAGTGATGCGTTGGACGATAACGACCTTATATGGAATCTGTGCATCGACTCAGGATGACGTGACGATCAGAATAGATGAGACCGCGACTGTATCGAATGCAGGTGCTGATATTGATACTTGTGATGTGACCAGTGTTCAATTAGCAGGTAACTCAGTTGGAGCCGGAGAAACAGGAACCTGGAGTGTCGTAAGTGGAACAGCCACAATTACAAGTCCGAATAGCCCAACGACTTCGATCACCGGATTAGTGTCGAATACGACGGTAGTAATGCGTTGGACAATTACAACATTATATGGAATATGTGCATCGACTCAGGATGATGTCACGATAAGAATAGATGAGACAGCGACAGTATCGAATG